>JALYTY010000075.1 GCA_030854045.1 Vulcanimicrobiota bacterium
TGCTTGTTCTGAGGTTGAAACATTACGACGGAGGATAAGCCGGTGCGGATTGGTACAAACCTTCACGGATTCAAATCCCACGTTCCCCACCGCGCTTCGTGCGTGAATCGCCGCGAATTGACGAGATCTAGTGACGCCGCTCGAAAATGGGGAAGTTTTTGTTTGCTGCGGCTACTCCGGTTGACCGCTGGCTTTGCGCGCAGAGGATACGGTCTTCAGATCGACGCCTGCAGAGCGAAATCGACGCAAACGAATGTCGCAGAATCGGGTTACGTGCATTCCGAGATTCACCGTTTTACGGGCGAATCGATCTTCGGAAACCTTCCGAGCCCAATTCAGATGGATGCGGCCGGGAACATCTGAGGAACTGCATCGAAGGGCGTCTTTGAAATTCCCCCTCGCACGTCGCGCAACTGATCTATCGCTGCCATTCCCTTAATTCTATCTTTACGGGAGTGGCGATTGTAGGCACGACGATCTACGGCATCTGCGGAAATGTGATCTTTAAGCTGACCGGTTCGGGCACCAGTTACACCGAGACAACGCTTTATAAGTTCCGGCCCGATTATTATCCCAACGGCGACTTGGCAATCGGTTCAAGCGGCGGCGTATACGGCACAACCGTGTCGTCCAACTATGGCGGCGGAGAAGTGTACGAATTAACCCCTTCCTGAAGCACGTACAGCTACCGCGTGCTTCACACGTTTGCGCGCGGCCAGAACGACGGATACAGTCTTGGGCGGACGCGTGTACATCGATCCAGCGGGGTGCGCTTATCGGAACTACGTTGGCGGGCGGTTTTGGAAACAGCAATGGAACGGTGTACGCTTTGCGCCTGATGGCAGCGGCGGATATACCCAAAAGATCATCGCTCAAGGCCCTGCAATCGTTTATCCCACGGGTACGCCGGCAGAGGACTCGGCAGGCGCCATTTATATCACGACGCAGCCTTCTAGCCTTGACGTCGTAAAGCTCGTTCCCAACGGTTCGGGCTACACCAGGACGTGCTCTACACCTTTTCCGGTCAGGATCTCCAAATCGATCTGAACGGAACCCTCTCTCTCGATAGCTCTGGAGCCGTGTATGGAAGCGCCAACTCTTTGCAACTACGCGGATTTATCTACAAAATATCCCAATAGGCGAATTACGTAGCTCTTGCGAGAGATCGCCGATCGTAACACTCCGATGATTCGGGCAGTAGCGAATCGCGCTTCTCGCCTCTATCGCGCGAGACTCAGTGCGGCAGTAAATCCCATCGTCGCTTGTTTCGCCCGCAACCCGCCCTTGGGTAGGTCGTCGTCGAAGAGGTCGCGGATGAATTGTACGAATTCGTCGAGCCCGGCTTGCACTTTGTCCATGCTTCTTTATCGAAATACTCCACGCAAAATTCGCGCGCTCCGGTTCTCGCAGTGTTAAATCTCCGTGAACCCCCGCCAAAGCCGCGATACATCGCGCCCTTCGCGCACGCAACCGGTAGGCGTTGTGCAAATCTCCACAGAGTAATGGCGCTCAGCATCGTATTGCTGCCGGGAGGCGATGCCCCTCACGGACGACTTCGCTTGCCGAGGAATACCCTCCGGACTCAGCTCTATCGTTAACGAACATTCTCAAAGAGCCAGGGCGCGAGTCGGCCGCTTCGGCCCGCACTCGGCAGGAGCGTGCGCCCTGCGTTCTCAAGCTGTTGCCAATGGCGAAATCGGCTCTCGCGACGCCTCAAGTCTTTCATGCCGGACATCTGCGCGGTACGATCGCCGTCCCGGGCGATAAATCAATCTCGCACCGCGCACTTATTCTGGGCGCCGCTTCGCCGGAGCCGCTTGAAATAACGCATGTTAATCCGGGACGCGACGTACGCGCCACGATGGAAGCGCTGATCGCGCTCGGCGCCCGCATAGAACGCGACGGTTCGTCGCTGCGGATTGCCGCCGCACGCCTTCGAGAATCGATGGGGACGCTCGAATGCATGAATTCCGCCTCGACGGCGCGGATGCTCCTAGGCGTTTGCGCGGGAGCCGATATTCGTGCGCAGTTCGACGGCGACGGCTCACTTCGTAAACGGCCGATGGAACCGGTCGCGGCCCAGCTTCGAGCGTTCGGCGCTAAAATCGAGACCGAGAACGGCCGCATGCCGATGCGGATAGAAGGCACACCGCAGGTGGAAACGCGGGATTTCATTCTCCTCGACGCATCGGCACAGGTAAAATCGGCTCTACTTTTTGCAAGCGTCTATTCCGGCGCGCCGATTAGCATCAGCGCGGACCGCGGCTCGCGCGATCACACGGAACGCCTTTTGCACTATCTCGGAGCCGATATCGCATGGAACGGCCGAAACATTGCGCTGCGCAGCAGTGCTTTGTTACAGCGCCCGATAGCGGTTGCGGGTGACTTTTCGGCAGCCGCATTCTTTATCGTCGCCGCGACGATAGCTGACGGAAGCGACCTAAGCATTCCCGACGTCAACGTGAATCCGACGCGCACCGGACTGCTCGACATTCTGCAAACGATGGGTGCGAGAATCGAGATTTCCAATCGTCGTGATGCCGCGAACGAACCGGTAGCGGACCTGCGCGTATTCTCCGCGCCATTGCAGGCCGTTACGGTCGGCGCCGACCTGGCGTTGCGCGCAATCGACGAAATCCCGCTGGTCGCGATTGCGGGCGCATTCGCTGCGGGCGAAACCAAAATTAGCGGTATTCAAGCGCTTCGTTCCAAGGAGTCCGATCGTGTAGCCGGCATCGAGCGTCTGCTGCGCGCCGCTGGCATCGAAAGCGAAACGGCCTCGAGCGGCCTAGTGATTCAAGGCGGAACGCCGAAAGGAACCGGAACGATGGTGGAAACGCACGGCGATCACCGGATCGCAATGGCTGCCGCTACGCTCGCGGCTGCGGCCGGACCCATTGCGGTCGATAGCGACGCGGATTTCGATGTGAGTTTTCCATCCTTCGCTCAAACGCTACGGAGTGTGCAGCACGCGTGAACCAGCAGCCTGTTTATACCGCCGATGAATTTCAAGCCGAATCCCGGTACATCGACACGCTGATCTGGGAGGCGATCGCCGTTGAACCCGATACGAGCGTCCTTTTTTGCGGGTACGGCCCCGACGCCGACTTCGCGCGCCGTGCGATCGAAACCGGCGCCCGCGTAACGGTCATCGAACATCGCGATGACGTCATCAGGAAGTTCGGCACGCTCGATGCAAAACTGCTCCGCGGCAGCACGTCGGTCATACCATCGAAAGAGAACGCCTTCGACTTGGCGATCTCATATTATTACTTGCACGAGATCGACCCGTTCTTTCACGCGCAAGTGCTCTCGGAGCTCGCGCGCGTCGCGAGACGGGTCGCCGTTATCGAACCGGCTCCGCCGGGCGATATGCTGGGAAAACGAATTGCATCGCTGTACTCGCAGGCAAAACGCGAGTTGGGACAATTCGAATACTATCAGCAGCTGGAATACTGGAAGAAACTGCTGCAATCGGTAAAGGCCGACGTCTCCCAACACGTTTTTGCGTTTGCCAAAGTACCGCCGCGCGAATACTTAGTCGATACGGTAGAACTGCTGCTCGATACGATCGAAGCCGAGGCCGCTCCGCGCGAGTTCATGGACGAGCTGCGCCAGATCGCACGGCGTTCCGACGCGCAGCTGCTGCCGCCTCCGCGTTACGTCTTGGTCGGCGCCGCAGTAGGCGAGTTGCCGAAGCCACGCTTTACGGCACGCGTCGCGCCGCCAGTGCGCGTCCGTCCCGTTCCCGCAATCGCCGCACCAACTCCGCCGGCGACGCCAGGTCCGGCCATTCGTCGGGAAGCCGGTTACGAATTTCCACCGGTCCAACCGCCGGCGCATGCGTCGCCGAGGGTTGTTGAGCCGGCCGAACCGGTCGAGCCGCCACCCGCGTTTACGCCCGGCCTCCCGTTCGGCGCGCCCGCGCCTCCGCAGCCGCCGCAGTCCGGACCGGTTCCGAATCCCGCGTTGCCTTTCGGCGTACCGTTCGCAATCGGAGAAAACGACACCAACGTAGGCTTCGGTCTGCCGCCCGATGGCGGCTCCGAAACCGCCTGGGCATGGGAGCCGCCCGACGGAGAGGCGCCTAAGTAAGTAAGGTCTTAGCGCAGAGAAGCCAGAAGCCGGATCGCCGCGACTGCGGCCCGCGCGGAACGAACTGCCTCGGGGATGCCCGAACTGCGAGAGCTTTTTTGGATTTGAGCTATCGCAGCTCGAGCGCGCGCAATCACGGCGGGCATTGCGGCAAAACTTACGATAATTTGCCTCGTGTAGGGTGCGGCTTGAGCGGGCAACTCGAGCACCGGGGAACGCTTGATCGCGTTGAGACGCCGTTTTACCGCGAGCGCGCCCATGACTGCCATCGCTGCTCCGACGATCGCAAGTGCAACCGCCGCCAGCGCGCATCCCAGCAAGAAGTATCCCCAAATCGTCATCGCTACGCGGCCGAATCGCTCGGTGAACGAGCCGGCGGAGAGGCCGGCGATGCTGCAGACGAAGCGGCAGGCGCATCGCTTGCAGGGCCGGGAGCGTCGCTCTTAGGCGCAGGCGCCGTTGCATCGGTCTTGCCGGGCGGCGCATCTGCTTTGGCGGGTTCGTTGGAATCGCCGCCGGGGGAGCGTTTGCGAGAATCCGTTACGTAAAATCCCGAGCCCTTGAAAACGATGGGAGCGGCATTGAACACCCGCTTCAGCGCGCCGCCACATTCCGGGCACGCCTCCGCGTGAGCGTCGTTGAAGCCATGACGAACTTCGATAATTTTGCCGCAGGCCGAACAGCGATAGTCGTAGAGTGGCATAAGCAGTAGTATACACCAAATCTAGCAGTCACCGTCAATGACTGCTAAGGCGATCAAAGATCGGCTAGAACCCCGTCCCTCGTGCGATACTCTACCAAACCCTTGAAGTGCAGGAGCGAGTTTTCAAGCGCGCGATCGACCTTGCGCCCGTTCGTCCATCGATCGACTAGGTCGCCGACGCGCCCGTGGTATGCCGGATAGCTTAATTTGACCGACAATCGCGCACGGCTCGTCTTTTGTTCGAGGCGGAACTCGAGCCGGCGACGGGTTGAATATGCGCCGACGAATGAGAGTTGAAAATTACCAATGAGCTGATCGACTTCGTAAAGTTCTTCTTCTTCGGCGGGCAACGTGGACCGAACCAGCACTTCGCTACCTATAGCAAGCGGACTATCCGATATCGCGCGGCGCGAACTGCGCAGAAATGAAAGCCATACCGGCCATTTTTCGACGGCGCAGAGCAGCGAGAACGCATCTTGGGCCGACGCTTCGATGTCCAGACTTGCGCTGAACGACCGGACGCCGCGCCGGGAGAGCGGATCGGTCATAATAGCCATATCACCCCTTTTATGGAGACTATATCTAGTACCTGCCCAAGATTTTTTCGCTACAGCTAGCGCTTCTTCGGCTCGAACGCTATCTCGCCGGAGCCGACGCCGAGCGCAAATGCGACCAGCGTCTGCACCCCCGAAGGCAAGGCGCTTTCATCGATTCGGAATTGCGCGCTATGTCCGGGATGTACCGATCCGGCGGCCTCGCTGCGTATGCCTAGACGCGCGTGGACGCCCGGAACTGCTTGGGCGAAATAGGCGAAATCTTCTCCCCCCATCGTGGGCGGCAGACGCTCCACGCGAAGACTCGTCTGCGCGCAGATGTATGCGGCAAAATTCTGCGCGAGCACCTCGTCGTTGATCACCGGCGGATACCCGCGAACGATTCGGATATCGGCGGTCGCTGCGTAGGCGGCTGCCGTGTGTTCGACGATGCGTCGTACGCGGGCATCAAGCCCGTCGCGAATCGCCGGATCGTGCGCCCGCAAGGTGCCCGACATCGTCACCTCATCGGCGATCACGTTGTTGCGATACCCCCCCGCAACGGTGCCGATCGTCACGACCACGCTTTTGAGGGGATCCGTTTCCCGCGATGCGATATTCTGCAGCGCCAGCACGATCGCGCTTGCGGCCGGAATCGCATCGACCGACGTGTGCGGATACGCACCGTGGCCGCCTCGCCCGCGTACGGTGATATAGAGTTCGTCGGTCGATGCGTTGACCGGTCCCGGCGTAATGCTTATTTCACCGGGCGCGATGCGCGGGTCGACGTGTAGCATCGCAATTGCTTCGACATCGGGATTTTGCAGTGCGCCTTGAGCGATCATCGGCTGCGCGCCGCCGGGCCCTTCTTCGGCCGGCTGAAAGATCAGCACGACCGTCCCGTGAAGCGCATCGCGCAGCGTTTGCAGAACGCACGCTGCACCGAGCAGCATCGCCGTGTGCGCATCGTGACCGCACGCGTGCATTTTTCCGGAAATTTCTGAAGCAAACGGCAGACCGGTTTTCTCGGCGATGGGAAGGGCATCCATATCGGCGCGCAGGGCGATGGTTCGTCCGGCGAGTGCGCCGCGGATGACACCGACGATGCCGGTCGTTGCGACGCGGCGATGCTCGATTCCCAGCGCGTCGAGTTCACGTTCGATTAAAGCGGCGGTTTCGTGCTCTTCGAAACCCAGTTCGGGGCGCCGATGAATCGCCCGGCGTAATTCTATGACGCGACGCGCGACCGATGCCGACGGCGGCTCTACCATTGCAGCGAACTGCGGCAGCCATAGGAACGTTCCCTCTACGGCGAAGGAAGCACACGCAATAAGCTGGACTAGGAAAGACGGCCTTGATGATCCCGCCCGATATCGCGCTCGCACTCTTGATGAATCGTACCGGCACGGCATACCAGACAAACGCACCGGCGTATATTACATATCGCGAGCACACGCACGTCGCAGGAGCGAACAAGAGCGAAGACATCGATCGCGCCGTAGCAGTCCGCGTCGCCGACAACTTCGCCGTGATGCGAGACTTGCCCAACGGAGCAACAAGAACCGGCCCGGCATTTCCGATTCTGCCGTTTTTCGATCCATTCTCGAATTTTGAATTCAGCTACTTCGCGAACCTAAAACGAATCGACATCACCTTCAAGCCCGGCAAGCCCTTCAACGTAGCGATCCCGCAACCCGACGCGAATGTGGACGCCGTCGTGCCGTATTTTAGCGAGTATGCGCCGCGGTACGCAAGCGATTCCAAAGAGGATGCAGTTCATCTCCTTATCGATCCTACGTCAAAAACCGGAGATGCGTTTTATCCTAGCGACGTCGTAGAAGACGCTTCGTCGCACCTGCCCTCGCATGTATCGATGCAGACCGGCAGCAACGACATGGTTATCGGATTAGATTATGCAATCGTCAACGGATATTGGGTGATCACGCACGGAACGTTCACGAGCACCCAGCACGCGATAATGCTAACGTTCAAAGTAAGCGCCGACGTCACGTACCAAGACATCCAGTTTCCCACCGCGCCTCCCGACCCGCAACTCGCAACCCCACCGAGTCCCCAACCCATTCCTTCCGTAACCAGCATGTGATGGCATTGTGCGATGAGCGCACGGCGTAGCGCAAGTTTCGGTTTTACGTTGTCGATCTATACTATCATGCGCGCCGGTTGGGCAACGCCATAACTCTGCCCAACGCGAAACGAAGTGCCGTAGCGAACAACTCCGATTTAGCATCTCGTCCTAAAGCAACTCGTATGCCGCCGTGGCCATGGCGCCGAGGATTTCGCCTGCGGCGTGGGCTGCATCTTTAGCGGCGTAGGCGCTATGTTTGCCCGGCATGCGGTTTATGTAGAATGCAAATGCGATGTGATGGCCTTGGCGCGTCGTCGTGTAGCCGGCGAGCCCTTTGGTCACCAGCCCGTCGTCGTCAAGCAGATTGTCGGAACCCCACGTCCCCGTCTTCGCAAAGACCCTTCCCTTAGCCGGCGAATTGTTCTCGATGTTAAACAGCGTTCCGTCAACGCCGAGTATGGGAAGCCCGTGCAGCAACTGCGGATACCACGATTGATTTCGCACCCACGCCAGATAATGAACCATGAAGTCGGGAGTAAAGAACGCGGAGCTTCCAAGTCCATCTTGCTGCGACGCGCCGTCAAGATTAAGACCGGCACCCTGTAAAAACCGGCGCTCTTGCGCGAACGCCGATTTCAGAAGATCCGCCGTTGCAGTTTTCGTGTAGGTAGCCCAGACGTACGGCATCAAATCGGCATGTAAATTATCGCTTACCTTGAGCGTCACGTATGCGTCTTGCGCGAGCGGCGGCGAGAGATGGCTTGCGATGAGATGCGACTGCGTGTACGAGCCGGCGAAGGCACCGCGCACGAATGACGCCGTTATCGGCGTTCCTTCGATCGTCACACCGGCGTCCTTAAGTGCGACGCGCAAAGCCATCTGCGCGAAAAGGCGTGGCTCCGGAACACGGTAGGCATAGAGCATCGGCGCACCCGCGGGTTGCGTTCCGGAGACCGTTACCGTGTGCGTTCCGTCGGCGTTCGATACATCCGCGTTCATATCCAGCGTCGGTTCCGAACCGGCAGCACTCGTTGTCGCTCGGTTCACAAACGTAACGTACGGCGTCTGCGGCAGCGCGGAGATTGTTACCGGATCCCCTAGGCCGGCTCCCGGTGAAACCATAACGTCGACAAGATTATCGTTGACCACAATCGGCGAAACGAACGCACCCGTTCCGTTTTCCGGACCAGCGTCCGGAAATAACGTCGCGTCGACGAGCACGTTTCCCGTGATTCTCTTTACGCCCGCTCTAACAATTTGCGCGGCAAGTTCGCGCAGCACCGCAAGGGGGTCTCCCGGAACCGCTCGAGTATCGGTGGACCCATCGTACGAGTGATCCTCGTTCTCGAACGAAAGCGTTCCGTCGGCGTTAATCCGCTGGGAAAGATTCGGA
>JALYTY010000006.1 GCA_030854045.1 Vulcanimicrobiota bacterium
CCTTTGCTGTCTTTCCAAGCCCGGCAGATACGACGGTCACGATTAGCGGCTGGCGACTCGATCAACACGATTGCGACGTGTGGCTCGAAGTGATGCACCTCGCTCGTAACACGACGCCCGGACCGAAGTGCGCTTCACGATACACCCGATGTTGAAACGACTCAATCTCCCTACAACCGGCGCGAACCACTATGAGAGTTTGGCGAGGCGACTTAAAAATCTGATGGAGACAACAATTTCCTACGAAACACCTAAATTTATCGGCGGTGCGGGCTCGCTGATTGCATCGTTCGACATCGACAAATCGACCGGCGAAGCAGTTGTTACAACGAATCCGAAAACGCGCAGCCTCTGGGAAAGCGTCTCTTGGATCGACGTTGAGCAACGCCGTTCACTTGGCGTAAACCAGCTTGCAAAGGCGATGCACGCAATGCTCGCGGCGACTGCCAGATTGGCCCGCTATGCGACTTGACACGTTGATGCAGCGTGTAGGGGCAGAGTTCGGGCGGATGCGCAGCCTGTCGCCGGGCTTTACGGCGCGAACCAACGCAGTTCGTCGATTCCCGTTCCAATAATGCCCGTCGCGCGCAGAATTCCCGTATCGACGACCGACCGCATCGTCATCGCGGCAGTCTGCCAGCCGCTTGCGGTCAGATCTCGGAAGACGCTTTCGCGAGCGGCCCCCGCATCGAGATGAAACGGCTGCGGATCGTAGCGTTCGGCGAAAGCGATGGTGTCGCTTTCGCTAAGCGTGGCCGGCGCTGTCTCGAATTTTTCTCCAATAGTGAAATCGTCGAAATAGCGAAGTGGCGGAATCATGGGAGTACGTCGATGCCGTCGAAGGATGGCACGGCGAGATGGCGATCGCTGCGCACCGTGCCGTCTTCCGGTCTTGCGAGCTGTACGGTTTGGATGCCGGCATTTGCAGCCGCATCGAGTTCCCGTTCGTTGTCTGAGAAAAAAACGATCTGTGCGGGCTGCGTGCCGACGTCGCGCGCAATCGATACATACGACGCGGCATCCGATTTACCGCCGGTCGCCGTATCGTAAAACCCGCTAAAGAGCGAGAGCAGATCGCCCGCCGTGCTGTACCCGAAGAGCAGTCGTTGCGCGGCAATCGACCCCGAAGAATAGACGTAGAGCCGCGCGCCTGCAGCGAAGAAGCGATGCAAAGCGGCGACAGCGTCGTCGAAAAGATGTCCGCGGATGCCGCTGGATGTAAATCCCTCAGCCCAGATCAAACCTTGTAGTTCTTTAAGAACCGTAACTTTCTCGTCGCGCTCCGCCCACGCGTGCAGCCCAGCAAGAATCGCAGGCAAGTCGTTCGCGTCGCAATGCAATTCGCGCGCGGCGGCATCGAGAAGCGCCCGCATCTGCGGCTCGTTTCGATGCGCGCGCACGTAGCCGTCCATTCGTTGGCTCGCGTATGGAAAGAGGACGTCGCGCACGAAAGCGATCGAGCCTACCGTGCCTTCGATATCGATGAGCGCTACGGAGGCGCGAAGATGCACCGTTACGCGTCGAGTTTCGGAAAGTTTGCCGCGATGCTTTCTCCCGTGAAGTCGGCAACCCAGCCGTCGGGATTGATGAAGAGCCGGATCGCGGTGAATTCGGGATTCGGACCCATGTCGAACCAATGTTTTGTTCCGGCGGGGACGCTGATGAGATCGCCTTTGCAGCAGACGGTCTGATAGATACGTCCGTTGACGTGCAGATAAAACGCACCGCGGCCTTCGACAAAGAAGCGAACCTCATCTTCGGTGTGCGAATGTTCGTCGAGGAACTTCGCGCGCATGGTTTCGGTGTTCGGCGTACCGCGCTCGAGCCGGATAACGTCGATAGACTCGTAACCGCATTCACCGATGAGACGGTCGACGGAACTCCGGTACGCTTCGATAACCTGCGATTGTTCGGCGCCGTGGGGAAGCTCCACATCGGCGTCCCAACGCTCGAAGCGCACGCCGATGCGATGCAATTCTTGCGCGATGCGTTGCGCGTCGCTCGTGGCGAGTTCGCAGATTTGCGCGTCGCAATCGTTCCAAACGCGCAGTGTCGTCGTCAAAGTCGTCGTCAACGGTCCATCCTCCGTTCTTCCAGAGTGCACTGAAGTAAGAACTCTAATCCCTCCACGTGACGTTGCGCTTCCTGCATACTCTCACCCCAAACGTAGAGGCCGTGACTCGCCAGAAGATACGCAGGCACGTCGGAAGCGCTCGCAAGTATTTTTTCGACGGCTGCCGCGAGCTTTGCCGTATCTTGCGCGTTGGACACGACCGGCAAACGGAGGGTCCGCTCGTGCGTAACCTCTGCGCGTATGGCCTTCTGCATCTCGTACCCGTTGAACTCGATATACCCGCGCGCCGCGTTTTCGCGAGAGAGTACGGTTGCGGCGACCGAATGGAGGTGAAGCACCGCGTCGACCGTGCGATCTGCACGATATCGCGCCACGTGCAACGGTGCTTCCGCTGAGACGCCCTGCGGTATCGGCCCATCGAGCGCGACTATCATAACGTCGTCCGCTGTAATGGCATTTTTATCGACGCCAGAGCGGGTGATTGCAGCGTGCCGGTCATCGATGCGGCGTGAGAAATTACCGCTTCTAGCGGGGATCCAGCCGCGCGCGTATGCGAATCTGCCGAACGAAGCGAGTTCGTCTACGATCGTAGCGGAAATCAGCGGGAGGTGCGGCGTCATCCGCATCACCATATCACATGCCTATGCTGCTCGCGATCCTCACCCTCATCGCACAGATGACGGCGTCTCCGTCGCCGCCCGCCGTCACGCCGGAGAGTAGCGCGACGCCGTCAGCATCGCCCGCACCGACTCCCTCGGAATCGCCCGCGATTACGTCGCCGGAATCTTCACCATCTGCGACGCCTTCTGCTGCGCCGCTCGCGGCGATCCCGGTTTCGCTCGCGCTGACTCCCGCGCAGCAGCAGATCGTTACGTTTCCCGATGCGGCGTTGCCGCTCACCGCGACGCTCGATCGTCGGTTGGTAATCCTGACGATCGATCGCCTGACGTCGTCGATCTCCGTGACCGCGACTCAGGCAACGGGTACCGATACACTGCACGTCACCGACGCTCGAGGTGCGTCGGTCGATGTGCCGGTGCGCGTTGCATTTCGCGCGGGGTCGTTCTCGCCGTCCGCGACGCTAAAAGTTACCGGCTCTCCGATCGATCCGCAATGGCTGGCCCGACAAGTCGGCGCGCTCGTGCAGCGGATGACAAGCGCTCTTCCGGGAGCAACGGCGACAATCGCTCCCGTTGACGCAGCGCCAGATCCTCCCGTGCCCGGAGCACAGACCCAATTCGACGTGCCGGTTCGGATTGGGGGCAATGCGGCGTATTACGACGTTACCGGAACGACGGCGGTCTCCGTGCAGAACGTGCCGGCCGAGCCGTTCGCCCCGGGGCTGCTCTTTTATGACGACGATCCCGAACGCGTCAACGCCGACGGCGTGCTCTACCGGGGCACGATCGATGCGCTCCATCCTACGCGGCTGTACTATTATCACGACGGCGGGATGCAGGCGCGCCGCGTTGTCGTTCTGCTCTCCACGCAGTCGCAATATCCGGCTTCGGTGCATGTCATCGATTCGACTGCGGGCCCGAACCTCGATGTAATGAGCGTCGGACATGCCGCTACGCGCAATTTTCTCGCGAACAAATCGCGCAATCAAGGCACGATTGTCGATGTGGCACCCGATACGCCGGTGATTTTGGATGATGTCGCACTGCAATATCGTCAAGGCGTTTCGGGCGGAATCGGCATGCGTGTTTTATCCGGTGGCCCGGTTACGGTAACGGTCGCCGCCGTCTCGCCCGGCGTCGATCCGAAGACGATAGCGGACGGCGAGCTTTTGCCGGGTGACGGTCATCATCGAACCGGCGGCTTTTCAATTGCCGCCTACGGAACGGCGTCGCTTGCCTACCAAGTCGGCGGCGCGGACGCAAAGTTCGTGTACGGAGACCGTGAGCCGACGCCCCCGAACGTCGATCCCGCATCGCCGGGTCATGACTACGGCGACTATGGGGTGTTGTGGAATCTTGCGTTTACGCTTACCAACCCGACGCCGGAGCCCGCGACCGTGTACCTGTACGAGCGCCCCATTGGAGGCATCGTCCGTTCGAGTTTTCTTCTCGACGGAACGCTGGTCGAAATGGGATGCGTGCGGGTTCCCATACCGTATCGGATCGGCGCGTACTCACTTGGGCCCAATGCAACGTATCGTTTGAACGTGCAAACGATGACCGACGGCGGCTCGAACTATCCAATTGAAGTCGGAATTACGCAGACGGTGCCGCAGCCGTCGGCGCCGCCGATCAATTCCGCGGACGGATGCTTTCCGAAGTGAACGGGAAACTCGACGGAACGAACGAGCCCAAGATCGTCCTTCTCGTGCGATTGCTCAATGCGATCGACGAGGGCCGCTACTCGTTCGAATCGCTGAAAGACCGGATCGCCGAAGGCGGCAAACGTTCCAGTACGCGAAGCTTGCGGCGTTATCTCGCAGTGCTCTCCGATGCTGGCTTCCCGTGGTATTTCGATCGTGCCAGCAACACGTATCGTTTCGCGCAAGGGTACAGCCTCAAGCGGCTCGACCTCTCAAGCGGCGAACTCTTTGGTCTCGTCGCGTTGCGTTCGTTCGGTGCCTCGCTCGGTGGAACGATCGGAGCGTCGATCGACGAAATCACCGAGAAACTGCTCGGATCCTCCGGGCGCGGCACGCAAGCAAAGGCCGAGGTGGGAGCGCCCTTTGCGTTTCGGCTCTCTGAAGTGCGGCTGGATGAGTCGGGGGAGCGCGCGTTTTCTACGTTCGCGGCGGGCGAACGAACGTCGCGTAGCGTTGCGTTTCTGTATTCCGATAAAGAAGGCGCGACGAGCGAACGCAGCGTCGATCCGTACGGCTTCATCGTGAGTTCCGGACGGATATACTGTGTCGCATACGATCACGGCCGCCGCGACAAGCGGGTTTTTGCCGTCGATAATGTAGCGCGTCCGCAACTCCTCGCGCGCACGTTCGTCAAGCCGGCCGACTTTGACGTAGAAGCGTATGCGGCGGCGTCGATCAGCGGCGTAATGCACGGCACCGAAACGACGGCGGTGCGGGTGCGGTTTGCACCCCGCGTGGCGAAAGCCGCAATTGCGGCGCGCGTCGTTACGCAGCGTAACGTCGAACGAAACGCCGACGGCTCCGCGGAGATCGAATATAGCGTCGCCGACGTCGACGAACTGGTGCGCTGGGTGTTGGGCTGGGGGGCGCAAGCGGAGATCCTCGCACCGCCCGAGGTGCGCGCCCGAGTCGCCGAAGTGCTGACCGATATCGTCGCGAAATACCGCAAAAGCAATGCGGGGAGCGCGCCGGAAGGCAGACGGCACGGCGGCCGGAAGTAGTTTTAACCATGGGCTCTTTGCTTTCCGAACCGTCCGTTGAACTGGACGGACGTCATCTCGCGCTGGAATCGGTAGAAGCCGTCGCGCGCGGCGCTGCCGTGACGATCGCGGAGCCCGCTACTCGGCGCGTTGCAAAAGCTCGCGCGTTTGTCGACCGCCGTTTCGCGGGCGGCGATGCGATCTACGGCGTGACGACAGGCTTCGGGCGGCTCGCGAACGTGCAGATCGACCCGCAAGACGCGGGGGTTCTGCAGCTCAATCTGGTCCGAAGCCATTCTTGCGGCACCGGCGCGCCGCTCGCGCAAGAGTTCGTACGCGCGGCCGGGGTTCTACGCGTCAATTCGCTTGCGGCCGGCCATTCGGGTGTCAAAGTCGAGACGCTGGAGCTGCTTGCCGGATTGCTCAATCGCGGCGTTACGCCCGTCGTCCCCTCGCAGGGATCGGTTGGAGCGAGCGGCGACCTCGCGCCGCTCGCCCACATGTCGTTGACGCTGATCGGGGAGGGCGAAGCGTATTATCAGGGCGATCGAATGCCGAGCGCAACGGCTTTAGCGCGTGCCGGCCTGCGGCCGGTCGTATTGGGACCGAAAGAGGGCCTAGCGCTAATCAACGGCACCCAAGTGATGACCGGCATCGGCGCGCTCGGCGTGTTGCGCGCGGAGCGCCTTGCCGCCGCCGCCGACGTGATCGGCGCGATGGCGCTCGAAGCGTTTCTCGGAACCGACCGGGTCTTCGATCGCCGAATTAACGAGCTGCGCCCGCATCCGGGTCAAATCCGCGTCGCGGAAAATCTGCGCGCGCTCTTGAAAGATTCGCAGATCGTTCTCTCGCATCGCGAGTGCGGCCGCGTGCAAGATCCGTATTCGTATCGCTGTATTCCCGTCGTGCATGGCGCTGTACGGGATTCGATCGCGCACGTGCGGCGCGTTACGGAGATCGAAGCGAACTCTGTAACCGACAATCCGCTCGTCTTTCCGGACGATGGCGAATTTCTTTCCGGAGGAAATTTTCACGGCGAGCCGATCGCGCTTGCCATAGACTTTTTGAAGATTGCCGCAAGCGAACTGGCGTCGATTAGCGAACGGCGGCTCTATCTTTTGCTCAACGCGGAGGATCGCGGACTGCCGTTATTCCTTACCGGCCGCTCCGGCTTGCAATCCGGGTTGATGATCGTGCAGTACACTGCCGCCGCACTCGTAAACGACAACAAGGGTTTGTGCTGGCCGTCGAGCGTGGATTCGATTTCGACCTCAGCCGGGCAAGAGGATCACGTCAGCATGGGCATGACATCGGCGAACAACCTCGTGCGCGTTCTCGAGAACGTTGAAGGCGCGCTCGCCTGCGAATTGCTCGGTGCGCTCGCGGCGACCGACTTTCGCCGTCCGTTGCGTTCGGGAATCGGAACGCAAGCCGCGTTCGATGTGGCGCGCGCGCAGATCGCGCCGTGGACGGAAGATCGCATTCCCGCTCCCGATATTGCGATCGGGCGCGAATTGATACGCTCCGGCGCACTCATTGCCGCCGCAGATCACGCAACGGGAGCATCGCTGTTATGACGACGACATCTTCGGGCGCGCGCGTCGTTCGCGCGCCGCGCGGAACGAAGCTCAACACGCTCGGATGGCCGCAAGAAGCGGCTCTGCGCATGTTGATGAACAATCTCGATCCCGAGGTTGCCGAGCGCCCCGACGATTTGGTCGTGTACGGCGGAAACGGTCGCGCCGCGCGTTCCTGGGAGGCCTTCGATGCGATCGTTCGTACGCTCGAGCGTTTGAAGGACGATGAAACGATGATCGTTCAGAGCGGCAAGCCGGTTGCGGTGTGGAGAACGCACGCCCGCGCGCCCCGCGTGCTGATCGCTAATTCGAACCTCGTGCCGAAGTGGGCCGACTGGAGCGTCTTCCGCGATCTCGAAGCGAAAGGCTTGATCATGTACGGCCAAATGACGGCCGGTTCGTGGATCTATATCGGTACGCAAGGCATCGTGCAAGGCACGTATGAAACCTTTGCCGAGCTCGCGCGACAGCATTTCCGAGGCACGCTCGCAGGGCGCGTCTGCCTTACCGCCGGTGTCGGCGGAATGGGCGGTGCCCAGCCGCTGGCGATTGCGATGAACGGCGGCGTGGCGCTGTGTGTCGACGTCGACCGCTCGCGACTGGAACGCCGGCGCGACCTGCGCTATCTCGATTGCGTCGTCGATTCCCGTGAATCGGCCCTGCGCGAAGTAGAACGTGCCAAAGCGGCGCGCGAAGCTCGTTCCATCGGTTACGAAGGCAATGCGGCGGTGGAATTCCCTGTTCTCTACGACCTCGGTTTCCGGCCGGATGCCGTAACCGATCAGACGTCCGCGCACGATATGATCGCGGGATACGTTCCGGCGGGGTTAACGCTCGCGGAAGCTGCAGCGTTGCGCGCCGCGGATCCTGCGGAATACGAACGACGGGGATATGCCAGCGCTGCGCGCCATGTGGAAGCGATGGTGAAGTTTCTCGATGCGGGTGCGGTCGTCTTCGATTACGGAAACAACATTCGAGCGGCGGCGGAACGCGGCGGTTTCGCGCGTGCGTTTGCCTTTCCGGGTTTCGTCCCGGCGTTCATTCGGCCGCTTTTTTGCCGGGGATCTGGGCCGTTTCGTTTCGTGGCTCTTTCGGGCGATCCAAACGACATCGCGCGGCTCGATGCGGAACTGCTTCAGATGTTTCCCGAGGATGCGGGACTGCAGCGCTGGATCGGCCTAGCGAAAGAACGGATCGAGTTTCAGGGACTGCCTGCGCGCATCTGCTGGCTTGGATACGGCGACCGCGCAAAAGCGGGACTGCGATTTAACGAACTCGTTCGTACCGGAGAGGTCGGCGCCCCAATCGTTATCGGTCGCGATCATCTCGATACCGGCAGCGTTGCCTCCCCGTACCGGGAAACGGAATCGATGAAAGACGGCTCGGATGCAATATCGGACTGGCCCCTGCTCAACGCGCTGCTCAATACCGCAGCCGGCGCGCATTGGGTTAGTTTGCATCATGGCGGCGGCGTTGGAATCGGATATTCGCAGCATTCGGGGATGGTGGTCGTCGCCGATGGAACCGAAGACGCGCGCGAACGCCTGCAGGCGGTGCTTGCAACCGACTGCGGGATGGGCGTCGTCCGGCACGCCGATGCAGGGTATGAAATTGCGGTCGAAACTGCCGACGAGAAAGGCATCGATTGGCGGCTGTAACGCCGCTGCTGGTTCGAGGCAAGACCCTCGTTACATGCGCGGGTAACGTCGCGCAAGATCGCGTTACGTTTGACGATCTCGGCCGTATCGACGACGGCGCGATGATCGTTGAAGGCGAACGGATACGCGCGGTCGGCGCACGCCGCGAGATCGAACGTCTATTGCGCGGCGTCGATGCAATCGAGGTCGATCTATCGAGTTGCACGATCTTTCCGGGTTTCGTCGACGCGCACGCGCACCCGCTCTTCGCTGGAGATCGCGAGCCGGACTTTGCGGCGCGTCAGCGTGGTGAGAGATCTCCGCTCGGTATGCTTTACACGGTGGCTCGGACCCGGGACGCCTTGCTCGATGCCGCGACGTTTTACGCGAAAACCGTGCGGCCGCGGCTGGCGGCGATCCTGGAACACGGCACGACGACGCTCGAAACGAAGACGGGTTACGCCCTGCACGCGCCCGGCGAAATGGCGCTGCTCGACCTCATTCGGGAGCATCGCGACGATGTGGATGTGCCGCATCTCATCGCGACGTTCCTCGGGGCGCACGCGGTCCCGCCGGAGTTCGCAGGCGAGGAGCGGTATATCGATTATCTTATCGATCAATGCATACCGGTCGCAACCGCTCATGGCGCGCAGTACGCCGATGCCTTCTGCGAACCGGGTTTTTTTTCTCCCGCGCAGACGCGCCGCTACCTTGAAGCGGCGCGCGCGCACGGTATGCGGTTGCGCCTCCATTGCGATGAAATGGCGTACGGCGCCGCTGCGGCAACCGCAGTCGAAATCGGCGTGGATGCGGTGGACCATTGCAATTACATCGGCGAGGACGACGTGCGCGGAATATCCGCATCCGGAATCGTTACCGTGGCATGTCCGGCAACGATCGCCTATCTCGATCTTCCCCGCAGCACGCCCGTGCGCGATCTCCTGGAACGCGGCGCCGACGTCGCGCTTGCAAGCGATTACAATCCCGGGACGTCGCCGTGCTTCAATCTGCAGACGGTTGCCTATTTCGGTCGTAAGCTCTTCGGCTTGAGCGCGGCGGAAGCGCTTTATGGCATTACGCGTGCCGCAGCGAAGTCGCTGAACCTCGACTGCGGCAGACTTATCCCAGGAGGCGCCGCCGACTTCGTCGCGATGCAGCTTGACGCGCCCGATGAATTAGGTTGGCAGCACGGCGGCAATCTTGCTGCGGCGGTGTCGCATCGAGGGAAGATTTCCGGAATGCACGGCGCGCATGATCGATGAACTGGTTCGCTGCTCGCGCGCGATCGTAGAAGGCGTCGAGCGTCGCGATTATGCCTTTGCGATCCGCAACGGGACGATCGCCGAGTGCGGGGATTATGCGACCGTGCGCGCGCACGCAGCCCGGCTTGCTGAACGATCGTTTCCTGCGGATCGCATCGTCGTTCCCGGCTTCGTCAACGGACACAGTCACGCATACCAAATACTGCTTCGCGGGTGGGCCGACGATTTGACGTTCGTACGGTGGCGCAGTGAAGCGCTCTATAAAGTGGTTCCCTATCTGACGCCCGACGATGTCCACTGGATATTCGTTGCCGCTTTCTCCGAGATGCTCTCCGCAGGAATAACGACGGGCGCGGAGTTTTTTTACCTCAACGGCCGTGGAAACGACTGGGCCGAGGCGGCCATCTCCGCGGCGGCGGAGACGGGAATCCGCTTAGTGTGCGCGCGCACGTGGATGGCCGCAGACTACGCGCCGCTGCAATTTCGCGAATCGATCGACTGCGCGATCGAGCGAACCGACGAACTGCGCGCGAAATACCCCTGGGCGAACG
>JALYTY010000051.1 GCA_030854045.1 Vulcanimicrobiota bacterium
CGCACGTACCGTACGGGGAAACGGGACGTGGCCGCGCTGCAGCAGTTCGCGGCACTGCGCCGTGACGCCGCGATTGAAACGTGTGCGATTCATACGTCGTATCTCATCAACCTTGCAAGCGCCGATCAGAAGGTTTATCGCGGTTCGATCGGATTGCTGCAGAGCGATATCGCGGCGGCCGGTGCCGGAGGGATCCAGTACGTCAATACACATCTGGGATCGTACGGCGCGCGCGATCGGAACGAAGGCTTTGCCGCAATCTGCGGCGCGCTCGAATTGGTTCTCGCGACGATCGAGCCGGGCGTCTGCCTAGTACTCGAAAACTCTGCAGGCGCCGGAACGTTGGCGGGCGGAACGATCGAAGAGCTCGGACGTTTGGTGCGTGCGATCGATCATCCGGCACTTGGGGTCTGCCTCGATACGGCGCACGCCTGGGCAGCGGGATATCAAATCGATTCCGCTTCCGGGGTCGAGCGGTTTATCGGTGAAGCGGAGGCCGAGATCGGGATCGATCGCATCCACATGTTCCACTTCAACGACACGCAGATTCCGCTTGGCGGAAATCGCGATCGCCATTGGCACATCGGCGAAGGGAATATCGGATTCGAAGGGTTCCGCGCGCTGCTCGCGCATCGCGAGCTGCGCGATAAGACAGCGATTCTCGAAACGCCCGGCGAAGATGCGGACGACGAACGCAATCTGCTGACGCTGCGCGCGATCGAACGCGGCGTCGCCGCTTAAGCCTCGAGGAAAGCGGTGTTCGTTGCGCATTTCGATATCGATGCTTTTTATGCGAGCGTTGCGGTGCGCGATAACCCGCAGCTGCAGGGGAGACCTGTAGCCGTTGCCGGCAATCACCGCCGCTCCGTGGTGCTTACCGCTTCCTACGAAGCGCGTGTCTTTGGGGTGCGCTCGGCAATACCGCTCTACCGAGCGCTCGAAATGTGCGCGGATCTCATCGTCGTTCCGCCCGATATGGCGAAATATACATCGATATCTCGCGACGTGTTTGCCGTCTATTCGCGGCGCGGTCACGCCGTCGAAGGCCTCTCGCTCGACGAAGCCTTTGTCGATCTCGCCGACGTAACGTGCGATCGAGCCGCGCAAATTGCGGCATCGATCCGCAGCGAAGTGCGCGAAGCGACGGGCCTAACAATCAGCGGCGGCGTCGCAACGGGAAAGTCGGTTGCAAAAATCGCTTCGGATAGCTGTAAGCCGGACGGACTGCTGGTGATCGCTCCCTCCGAAGAGGCGGCGTTTCTCTCACCGATGCCGGTGGCGCGGCTGTGGGGAGTTGGGCCCAAAACCGCCGCCCGTCTGCATACGCTCGGAATACACACGATCGGAGACGTCGCCTCACTCGACGATTCGCGGGCGAAGGAGTTCTTCGGCTCGAGCGGATTTGAAATGCGCGATTTGGCGCGTGGCATCGATTGCAGAACGGTTCAGGCCGATCGCGAAACAAAGTCGATTTCGACGGAGGAAACCTTCGAATACGACCTCTGCGACGAGCGCCGGTTGATCGACGTTCTACGCGAACAGGCACGGGAGCTAGCGACGAAGCTCGAGCGCGAAGGCTGCGCTGCATCGACGGTCGGCGTAAAGATCAAACGCGCCGATTTCCGCGTGTTCGGGCGCCAGACGCACCTTCACGAGCCGACGCGCGACGCGCGTCGCATATTCCGAGCCGCGCTGCACTGCCTGCAGCGAGCCGAACTGCGCGGGACGCCGGTTCGCCTTCTCGGCGTTCGAGTAGCATCGCTGACCGCGGGAACGCCTAGACAGATTAGCCTATTCGCCGCTCCGAAATAGGGTTGAGTTCTCGATAATCGTGCTCTTTAAATGTGGTCGAAGCTCCATACGCCGTCGCCGGCGTTTGGTGCGCCCGCGCGTTGAAGCCACTTTGCTCCGTGGTGCGAAAGCGGGGCCGCCATAAAAATCGCGTCTTTCCTTTTGCGTATGGACGCCCTGCCCAGTACGTCGGCGACGCCTTCGGGTGGTGCCCAGCCCGTAATTCGCCGGAGATCGCCTGCTGCGCTTCGCAGAAGCGGAGCGACCAGCAATGCCGCTTGGGCATCGGCAAACCCGTACTCATCGAGAATATACGCGTCGTTTTCCGGCGCCCGCAGGCCCATGACATAGGCGGCAATGGCGCGCCCACGCCGCACGACGAGGTTCGTTTGAACTCCGACCGGCCGTTCGGACCCATGCCGCATGCGCAGGCGGATCCACTCCCATACCAAGGGCGTTCGCGCGAATCCCCACGGCCGGATGCGTTCGTTTAGCTCATAGCAACGCCGGACGCCGCTCCAATCGCCCTCTTCGAGCAAACGCACCTCGACGCGAGATTTCGAGAGACCGTCCGAGCGCATCGATATTGCACGCGACGGCAAGACCTCGAATCCGATCTCGCGGTAAAACTCGGGACGGATATCCGAAAACAGATACGCGAGATCGAAACCGGCATTGCGGGAGTCGTCGAGAAGCGATGCAAGCATCGCGCTTGCATAGCCTCGTCCACGGAATTGGGGTGAGGTGAACACCGCGCCGATCCCGACGGCTCGCAAGCGATGAGGTCCAAAATCGAGCGCCCTGCCGTACCGTTTGATCGACGCAACGAGTGCGCCTCCGTCGTACAGTCCGATCGTGGAGTAGTTCCTTCGTCCGTAACCGCTGCGGGCAATCTGCTGGCTCTGAGCGACGTAACTTTCAAAGTTGCGGCGTCCGGCCCAAAGCTCCGCGGTCTGCGGAAGCACTTCGCGAGCGTAATCTTCAAACGGAATCTCCGCTAGCCGCATTCGACGACGCTCGTGCCGGCTAACCGTGCGGTACGAAGTTCTTCCAAGAATTCAGGCGTATTCCGGGCCTGCGTCGCCCTTCCGGATGCAGTGACGATCAGTTCGTGCGTGGCGCGACGCATTGCGTACACGAACGCGCGGCGCTCTTCGGCGTTATAGTTTCCGTGCGTCTTTGCGTTTTCAATATAGTAGCTGAACTTCGCGGTACGGGAAGCTTTAGCATCGCCGACATTGTCTTTTGCGACCATTCCGAGTTTTGGACTGAAAAGAAATGAGTCCGTAACGTACCACCGGGGAAACGATCCGGCGCGCGCGTCGGGAATAACGACGACCGGGTACGATCGTCCGCGGGCCGCATCGACGCTGAGAATGCGCACGAAGCCGGTACCGATTACGTCTTCGCATCCTTCAAGGTCGCTTTCGGCGCGGTGTTGCGCGAAATCGAGTATATCGCCAAGCGTTGCGCCGGGATGTTGGTTGGAATAAAGCTGTAATCGATCCAGAAGCTGCTCGAGCAACAGATGCTGCGAGCGGGCGCGCGCCGAGTCCGCGGCAGCCTCCGTGGCGAGCGCCTCGCTCCAGACGCGCCGCGCAAGAACGTCGAACGGCAGTTCGTTCATTACCGCAAGCCACGACTCTCGCATTGCGCGGAAACGCCGAACTCGTTCGCGGGCGATAGCAGAAAGTTCGGCATCCTGTTCGCCGCGAATGACGTTCCATCCCAGACGCAGGTCGCGTTTGGGGTCCCATCTGCCGGCGCGCGCCGTCGGCGCACGTTGCGCATCGAAGGGAAAAAGTGCCGTTTGAATGTTTGCGGGCTCGCTGCAAAGTACGGCGAGAGAGGCATCCGAAAGCGCGAACGCGTGGCCGCCGAGCGTTCTGAGCATCCAATCGTGACCGAACGGATCCCAAAGATTCCAAAGCGGCGCGAGCGCATCGAGCACGCGAGGATCGTTAAATATGTTGCGATCTCCCGCCACGGCGACCGCAACGCCGCGCTGCAGGAGCGCATGCTCGTAGATGCCGATGTCGCAAACGGAGCGGAAAATCAGCGCGATATCGTCCGGCGGGCTGCCCTCGTCCAGCGCCGTACGAACCCGGTCGGCAATATAAGCAGCTTCCTGCGCCTGAGATTTCGCCCGGTATATCGTCACTGCATGCGTAACGCCCGGAGAACTGGAGCGTTTTCGTTCTCCGCACATATAGCCGCAGGCGAGTTCGATTGCGAGCGGAGAACGATGCTGCCTTTGCAGCACGACGCGAGTCGCCATCGCTGCGAACGCGCGCTCGGGTCTCGAACCGCGGAACGTGTTGGTGGCGCTTCCCGGGTCCCCCGCGAGGGTCACGCCGTTTAGAGCGCTGCCGTAAATCGATTCCAGCAGCGCGGTAGCTGCCGGTTTAATATCTTGCGCGTCGTCGATGCACGCGAATGGAAATCGCTTACGCAGCTCACCCGCGATGGCGGTATTGGTTCGGAGTACCGACACCGCGCGTGCGACGGCGTCCCCGGCCGTAAATGCTCCCGCTCGATCGACAATTTCGATATAACCGTCGTAAAGGCGGGCGAGGATCTTCGCAAGATCGATCTCACGGCGGTATTGCCGGGCTAATTCCTCCGGAGTTACGACCAGCGAGTCGCGATAGATCTCTTTCGTCGCGCGTATGAGTTCGGGATGTGCGAAGTTCGGAGGCTTGGCGTAGAACGCGGCCGCAGCCGATAGAGAACGCGCCAAGAACTGTGCCGGGTCGATCGCAGCATCGCGCAGCTTGCGAAAAAGGCGGAAAGCGGATAGGAGGAAGCGGTCCGGCGAACGGAGGCCCGGAACCTCCGGATCGACGTTGCCCTCTTCGAACTCAACCCATGCTAAATCGAGCAGCGGCTGCGCGGCGCCTGCGAAGCGAGATTCGGCTTCGACGTCGTCGATGAGCGTAAAGGTGATTCCGGCGGTTTCGAGCGCGATCCTCGCAAGTGAGATCAGTGAATCCGGATGCGATGCGGCGAATACGGCGCCCCGGCCCGCCTCGCGCGAGATGCGTTCTACGCGGCGTGCAAGTGCGGTGGACTTTCCGGTTCCCGGCGCACCGAGAATTGCGATCGACGTCTCGAGCGGCGCTTCGACGGCTCGCGTTTGCTCGTGGTCGCTGCAACGCGCGATCATCGGCTGAATCTCTCGCGCTGTGCGAGCGGCCGATCGACGCAGGCGATCTTGTACGCGCAGTACGTACACGCAGTGGGATCGTCGGTAACGGGAAATCGGAGCAGCGTGCCGGAGGTCAGTTCTGCACAAATCTCGATCATGCGTGCGCGTGCCCGTTCCAGGTCCGCGATATCGACCGTACCGACGGGCGAGTCGTCTCGCCGCAACGCCGCTCGTCCGGGAATCACTTCGAGTGCGACCGGCCGAACTTCCAGAAGCGCATCTTTGAGCGGAATGAGCGCGAGCTTTGTAACGCGATCCCCCTGTGCCGTCCTCGCCCAGTAGTAGAGCGGCAGTTGAAACTCTTTAAACTGCCGTACTTTTTCGCGATAATCGTTTGCGGTATTTGCAATCGAGCCCGTCTTATAATCGACGATCGTTACGGCGCCGGTTGCATCGTCGCGATCGACACGATCGATGAATCCGACGAACGCATACCCTTCGATCTCGAGATTGGCATCGAGTTCGCGTCCGACGACGGTAAACGGCGCGCGCTGCGATTCGCAGACCAGCCAATCGACGTATCTTGCGGCCGTGCGTTGCGCTCGCCGCTTGTGGAGTTCCACTTCGACGGCGCTCGTAAAATCGTCGCGAAAGCGTTCGAAGGACCAATTGACGTTGCCTTGGATTTTCGAGCGCATCGCCGTTTCGTCTGCAGCGCGCGGGCGCGGAAAGTCGGCATGGAAGTCTTCGAGCGCCTTATGAAAGGCGGTTCCATACGTGGATGCTGAAGAGCCGGGATCTTCGAGCGCGGCGCAAACGTAGCGATAGTACCATTTGCGGGCACATTCGGCATACGTGTTGAGCGAGGACGCGCTAAAGTGTCCGCGACGAGCCGGCACTGTGGGACCCTGTTCGAAATCGGCTGGTTGGGCGAAAGATAGTCCGGGCGAGGATACGTCATTCGTCGTGCCGTGCCGCTCGCGTTCGGGAAAAACGTCTCGCACATCGGCGCCGCTGCGAACTGCACGAACGCGTTGCGAAAAAGAGAACACCGCGTCGCGTTCGCCGGAGGGCAGCGCGAGACGTTCGCTCGCGATTGCATCGAGCAGCGGCCCGGCGCGGCGCGCGATCGTTGCGTATGCAGCAGCGATGTCGTGGGGGACGCCGGAATACGGCGACCTCAACGCACGTATCAATGCGAGATCGTCGCCGGTATCGCGCCAGAGAGTGAGATCGGAGATGAATGCGAGCATGGAGGCGTCCACGATAGCCGATAGTGGTTGCAGAGCAACCTTTCTTAGCACGTTTCGCCAGGCACCCCTGCATCGGAGGTGTAACGAGATCGCATGCGCAGAATCATCGTCGGGATTAGCGGTGCAAGCGGCAGCGCGTACGGTTACATGGCGCTGCAAGCGCTTCATGCAATGAGCGATGTCGAGTCGCATCTCGTGATCAGCAACGCAGCCGTACGCACGATCGAGCTGGAAACGCCGATGACTGTGCGTGAGTTTGAATTGCTGGCAACCGTCGTTCATCGCGATGACGATTTAGCTGCGGCCGTCTCGAGCGGCTCCTTCATTACCGATGGGATGATCGTCATTCCGTGCTCGATGCGGACTGCGAGCGCGATCGCGTATTCCCTCAACGACAACCTGCTGGTACGCGCAGCCGACGTCTGCTTGAAAGAGAAGCGCAAACTCGTCTTGGTCGTCCGTGAAACCCCGCTTCACTTGGGCCACCTGCGCACGCTCGTACGGCTCGCTGAGACGGGCGCGACGATTCTTCCGCCGGTTCCCGCAATGTATGCCGGCCCAAAGACGGTCGCAGACATCATCGGCCACACGGTTGGTAAGGCCTTCGATCAATTCGGCATCGCGCACGACCTATTTCAACGCTGGAGCACTCCGCAGTAATGTCTCCGCAAGCGCGATGTCGCCGATCCGGTCTACGTTCACGGCCGTTTCGGGGAACGGCGATACGATCGCCCGAACCGATGCGTGAAGCAGCAGCGACGCGCGTCGCTCGGCCTGTCCTACGCTCAGGCGGCGAAACGCAAATTGGAGGAGTATGTCCCAGCCGAAGAGCGATGCGAGATGCAGCGGATTCTTTCTCGCCCCTCCGAGCCGCTCGATAAACTGTTCGAGCGCGGGGAGAATCCGCGGCTTTATTGCAATCATGCCGCCTCCGCAAAACGTCCCGTCGCGTAAGCGCGCCCAGGTGTGCGGGATGTTAGGAAACCTCGCGTCGTGAACGGAACGTTCGCAAGCGCCGTATCCAATGTCGGGATCGGCTCGCAGGCTGCGTTCGATAAAGTCATCGACCGCCTCGGCGCAAAGAACCGGCAGATCCGATGCCACGACGAGCGCGAGTTCGTCGGGGGGAAATCCGCGCAGTCCGCTTCGGAGACTGTCGCTGATTCGCTCGCCGTCCGACCGCCGCTCCGTCGCCAAACCCAATGCAGTATGGCCGTGCTCGCAGATAGGCGCGACGGCAACGATCCGTTCGATCTTGCCGCAATCGCGCAGAGGCCGCATCGTCCGTTCCGCAAGCGTTATCCCAGCTACGCGCACAAACGCCTTGTTCGCGGCGCCTTGCGATCGCGCGACGTCGTCTTGGGGACCGCCGGCAAGTACGACGGCATTCACGATGCGTGCCCGCGCCAGTCCGGGGTCGATGCAAAGGGCGCCTTGAAGCAGAGATACTCTGCCGGCAACTCCAAGCGTTCTTGAATTGCGGATATCTCGGTCGCGGTTTCGGCCATCGTAAACACCGCGGAGCCCGAACCGCAAAGCAATGCATGCCTTGCGCCGGCTTGCACCAGCGCTGCGATCGAGAGCGCCACTTCCGGAGTGGCCGAGGCCACCGGTTCGTGAAAATCGTTACCGAGCAACGATTGCACTTCGGCAAAATCGCGGCGCTGAAATGCCTCCACCATGAGGAGCGATTGGGAGATGTTGCGCGGCCGGGACCGCGGCGTCCGTGTGTCGAGCATCGCATAAGCGTCGGCCGTCGCAACTCCGACGGGAGGTTTAACAACCAGCACGTGCCAGTCCGGCAGCGTGCCGATCGCCGTCACGCGTTCGCCGGTTCCTTCGACCAGCGCTGCGGTACCGGCAAGAAAAAATGGAACGTCCGAGCCCAGGGATCGCGCGGTCGCGAGCCAATCGGGCTCGGCCGCGCATTGCAGCGCGCCACGCATTGCTGCACGCAGCGACGCAGCGGCATCGCTCGACCCGCCGCCCAATCCGGCCTTCGTCGGTATCCGCTTCTTCAATGCTATGCTCACCCGCGCCCCCGGATCCAGCGCGCGTACGGCTCGTGCGGCGAGATTGTCTGCGCCGCCGAGCGCCGCATCGTCGCACGTGAACGAAAATTCCCGCGATTGCGCGATTGCGATCTCATCGTATATTCCTATCGGAACCATGACGCTTCGCAGCGAATGGTACCCGTTCGGCGCTTCCGCGAGTACTTCGAGCGTGAGATTGATTTTCGCCGGACACAACAGCTTCATCGAGCGGTATTCCGGTTGTTTCAAAGGGGTGCCTGCGCCAAAGGCGTAGAGCCATCGACATGGGCCCGAGTTACGACGCGCAGCGAAATGAATTTTGTGCCTACGTTATTCCGGAATCGCAAACGCCGTACGGTCTGCTTTTAGGAAATTACAAGTCGTACGCGCAGTCGACTGCGAAGAGCGGGGTGCGCGGCTTGTGGGATGCCGACACCGATCAGATCATCTTCGGCACCCACCAGATCGCTTACGCGCTTAAAAACGGCTCTCAGACGTTTTTCCCTCATCAGATTACGCGGGAATTTACGTTTCTTCCGTACGCGCAGATATCCGAATTCACTCTTGAGAATCGCATGCACGTCACCGAGGCGTTCTTCGTGCCTCACGGCGCCGCATTCGATCGCGCGGTCGGATTCGTGGTTGACGTTACGGTTTATAATCCGGGCGGCGAAGAGGTCGAGATAGCGATATTTCCCTGGGCTATGCTGGTCGGCCAGCGTTTCTACGGCGAGCCCGAACACGAAGTGAGCGCGTGGTGTGAAGACGGATTCATCGCTTCGAGAAACGTCGAATCCGGAGCGGAGCGCTGGTGGGGCGGGTCGCGCGAGCCCGTTGCGACGGAACTGTCGCTTCGCGAACAGGTTCTGCTCGATAATATGCGGCGCGCGACGCTGCGCGTAGCGGATAGCCGCGAGTTTGCCCACGTAACGCCCGAACTTGCAAAGTTCGTGAGCCGGCGGATCTTCGGTGCGTTCGAGTATCGGATACGGGTAGCGCCGGGAGCGCGTGAATCGCTGCGGCTTGCCGTCGTCTATCACAAAGACGGCACGGCAAAGAGCCGCCCCGTGCTCGAACGTTTACTTTTTGATAAGCGCGCTTTGCACGACACGCAGCGATATTACGCCGACCGTCTATCGGACGCACGCTTTATGACGCCGTCTCCAACCATCAGCCGCGGGGTTGTATGGGCCAAAGCCAATATGGTGCGCATCGTGAAAGACTATCCGCACGGATGGGGATCGACGAATTCTCCGCCGTCGGATATTCTCGTGTCGCGCGACACGTCGTGGTTCGTTCATGGATTCGATTATTTTTGGCCTCAATTCAGCCGCGATGCGCTCGAAGTTTTCAACGGGGCAGTAGATGAGAGCGGGCTGATGGTCGAGTACGTTCGCGGAGTCAGCGGCTTTAAAACCGCGTACGATTTGAACATAAACGACGACACGCCGCTGCACTTGATCGCGATGCTGCATCACTACAATGCGACACTCGACGACTCGTGGGTACGCGAGCGCTTGCCGCTGATCGTGAAGATCACCGATTATATGATGACGCAGCTCGACGATCAGGGTCTTTTGTTTTGCAAAGCAAAAGGCGTCGACATGTACGGCATCTCGTCGTGGCGCAATATCATCCCGTATTACACGCTCGACGGCGCGGTAACGGAGATCAACGCCGAAGGCGTCTACGCGCTCGAAGCCTCGGCAATGCTCTGCGCGGTCGCGGGCGATACCGCAAATTGGGAAAAGTATTCGCTGCAAGCGCAGCAGCTGCGCGGCGCGATGATGACGTACCTCTTCAACGACGACACCGGCGCCTTCGTCCTCAATTACGATCAAGACCGCAACTATCAGGACAACTTCACGGCTGACGAAATTTTCCCGGTCCTCTTCGACGTGGCCGATGCGGGCCGCAGGCGCGCAATCCTCAAACGCTTGCTGGAAGCCGATTTCGTTACGCCGGTCGGTCTACGAACCATATCGACGGCCGATGCGTGGTATTTTCCATCGTACGGTTTCGGATTGTTGGGCGGCATCTGGCCGGACCTGACGCTATGGTTCGCAGTTGCGCTCGCGCGCAACGGTTTCGAGGATGAGTGCGAACATTTCTTGAGCGTGGTCTACGAAGCCATGGAAGGAGGCAGTCCGCGCAACACGGTTCCGGGGGAATTCGCTGAATGGTTCGACGGCGGCTCGCTCTCGAATCGCGGGATGTATCTCTCGCCCTGGACCGGCGCGAAATATCTCTGGGCCGTTGCCGAAACCATCGGCGGGCTCAACGGATATCGCACCAGCGGCCGGCCGCACCTGGCGCCGATGCGCCCGAAAGGATGGTCGTGGATGGCGGCGGCGCGCGTCCACTGGGGAGGCCGGCGCTGCACGTACGTCATCGACATCCGCAACGAGACTATTTACGCCGACATGCCGGAACTATCGGCCGAGGAGCCGTTCACGTGCATCTACGCCGGGCGGGATGTCAGCGGCGAAGTCTCCATCTCTCCGGTGGAAGTCGGAGCGGTTGCCTTTGAAGACGAAAACCGGGCGGTGCGTATTTTTGTCTGCAACATGCGAGATCACGAGCGTAACGTGGTCGTCGAGTTTCGCGGCCACACGGCGCGCCTCGACATGGCGGCAGGCGAGCTGCGGGAAGTCAACCTCATCGGCACGCCGACCGACCGAAAGGCGCGCGCCGCCAAGCTCGATGTGGTCCCCGCCATGACCCGCGTTTAAGAGTTAAGTTTCCGCGGTAGCGAGCGGGGAAGCCTCACGGTGCATTGTGCCGAAGGGTACGGCACTTTATGGACCCTTCTAAGCGCTTCGTTACGATCGTCCTCGCCTTCGGCGTAATCGTGTTGGTTGCAGCAATCGCAGTCGGTCAGCGGATGGGCGACCGAGTGTTAGGCCAAGCCGCAGAATCCGGGCCGGCCGCGATGCCGATTGTTACGCCGGCACCGACGGCAACGTCCGCTCCCTACGGGCCGGACTGGAAGCGGTCGCAAACGCTCGCGGCAGCGGGCGACCCGGGCTTTCCCGATCCGAGGATTCCTCCTAAACCGGTACCGACGCTGGAACCGACACCGAAGGCGACGCCCCCGCATCGCATCTCCACACCGACTCCTAATCCGAACGTCCCGATTTGGGATCGATCCCCGTTTCGGCGCATTTCGCCCTCTGCTTCGCCAAGCGACGGTCCTCCGACCGCCGAGCCGAGCACGAGCCCGGAGCCGACGCGAAACAGCGCCGCAACCCCTCTACCGTGAGCGGTATTGTTGCTAATGTTCTTGTTGATTTCGGCTGCTACGATGGTTGCGTAGCGCCATATAACCGGAAATTTGGAGATTAGCGTGATCGATCAGCAGAGAGGCACCGTCACCGTAAAGCGCGGCCTCGCGCAGATGCTTAAGGGCGGCGTTATCATGGACGTCGTGACGCCGGAACAGGCGCTGACCGCCCAAGAGGCGGGCGCGGTTGCAGTCATGGCACTCGAGCGTATTCCCTCCGATATTCGCGCGATGGGCGGCGTGGCCCGAATGAGCTCGATTGAATTGATTCAAGGCATCATGGATGCCGTCACCATACCGGTTATGGCAAAAGTCCGCATCGGGCACTTCGCCGAAGCGCAAGTGCTGCAATCGATCGGAGTCGATTACATCGACGAATCGGAGGTATTGACGCCCGCCGACGATCTTTATCATTGCGATAAAACGGACTATACGACGCCGTTTGTGTGCGGCGCGCGCGATTTAGGTGAGGCGTTGCGTCGGATCGCCGAGGGCGCGGCGATGATCCGAAGCAAGGGCGAGGCAGGCAGCGGCAACATCGTTGAAGCCGTGCGACACATCCGTGCGATCCGCGACGCAATTGCGATGCTGAGCGTGGCGCCGAAAGAAGAACTCGTGGCGCGCGCGCGCGATCTGGGGGCGCCGCTCGAACTGGTCAAGGACGTGGCCGCGTCCGGTAAACTGCCGGTCGTGCTCTTTTGCGCGGGCGGTGTTTCGACGCCCGCCGACGCTGCACTGATGATGCAACTGGGAGCCGAAGGCATCTTCGTCGGCAGCGGTATTTTTAAGTCAAAAGACGCGAAACTCTTTGCGCGTGCTATCGTCGACGCGACGACACACTACAACGATCCGAAAATCGTTGCGGAAGCATGCCGGATGCTGGGAACGACGGAGGCCATGCCGGGCATCGATCTGCGCACGCTTCACGAAAGCGAACTCCTCGCGTCTCGTGGGAACTGACGCTTCTCCCGTAATCGGCGTTCTCGCATTGCAAGGCGATGTCAGCGAGCACCTCTTCGCGCTTCAGCGCGCGGGCGCCCGCGGCGTCGCGGTGAAGTCTCCGGCAGAACTGGAAACCGCCGTTGGCTTGATCGTCCCCGGCGGGGAATCGACCACGGTGATGAAGTTGATCGAGCGTTTCGGACTCGCGCAGCCGATTCGCGATCGCGTCGCGGGCGGTATGCCGTTGTGGGGTACGTGCATGGGGATGATCGTGGCGGCGCACGATGTCGTCGGGCTCGAGCAGCCGACGCTCGACCTCATCGATATCACGGTACGCCGAAACGCATTCGGGCGTCAGAACGAGTCCGCTGAAATTCCGCTGCATGTCGCACCGTTCGGAGAGAAGCCGTTCCCCGCGATTTTTATTCGCGCGCCGTGGATCGAACGCGTCGGCTCGTCGGTCGAGGTGTTGGCGCAACGCGACGGGCACGGTGTAATGGTCCGGCAAGGGTGCGTCCTCGGTACGTCGTTCCATCCCGAACTAACCTCCGATAACCGCGTGCACGAGTATTTCTTGCAGATGGTCGACGCGGCGCTCAACGTAGGGAAGTAGTTCGGCGGCCGCGTAATTCTTGGTCGATGAGATCGTATGCGAGGCCGCGGGATACTGCATTCGACGTTTCTTACGAAAGCGGGACGCCTGAGGCCCCGCTTTCGTTGCATTTTGGGCTCCGAAGCGGTTTACCGTGAGTGAAGTTCTGGTGCTCAACTTCACGTATGAAGCGCTGAACATCACGAGTTTCCAGCGCGCGGTGAAGCTGCTGTTCAGCGGTAAGGCTGAGATCGTGCACGACCGCGATCGCATTCTAGCATCTACGACCTACGAAATGCGCATGCCCTCGATCATCCGCATGCTGTACTACATTCGGCGGCCGATGCAGAAGGTCGCCCTCACGAAGAAAAACGTGCTGATACGCGACGATCACGCGTGCCAGTATTGCGCGGTCCGCGGCGAGAAGCTGATGACGGTGGATCACGTCGTTCCTAAGAGCCGCGGCGGTCCCTCGACCTGGGAAAATCTCGTATGCGCCTGCATGCGCTGCAACAACCGCAAGAACAACCGGACCCCCGAGGAAGCGAACATGGCGCTAAAGCGCAAGCCTCGCCAGCCGAAATATATACCGTGGATTCAAATTAAGAGAAACACATTGCCCGACGAGTGGGGCAAGTTCTTATTTCTCTATAACGTGTCCATCGACGAGCGCGTAGAGAGTTAAACTCCGATCCGGTTAGAGCAAAGAAAGAGCCGCACGCATGCGGCCTTTTCTTATGGAGCGGTCGAAGATTGCGCCGGAAGCGGCCCGCATAAGGCATCGTTCCACGCTTCTGTTACTCGTTCGAGCGAGGGGTTTCGAACGACGGAAGCGACGTAACCGTCGGGCCGCACGACCAGCGCGGTCGGCGGCTTGAGACGCCATCGCTTCGGCGCAACGGGCACGTGGATGTGCGCAAGCCCCATCCGGAGATTTCCTACAACAATCAACGCTGCATCGCCATTGCGATGATGATTGATTCGAGAGCCGTCCGCGAGAAGGAGATCGTCGAGGCGTCGCCCGCTCAAAAAGTGGTTCGCTCGGATAAGTGGAGAGTTGCTATAGCGCCCATCGAGCATGCTTAGACCGCGGCAGATCTGTCGCTGCAAGCCGGCTCCGCGCACCGCTTGAGAGATCACCCAAAGCGCAGATCGCCTCCCAAACGCTGAAAACCGCATCACCGCGCTCGTCAGCCGATCGGTATAACGTTCGATCGTACCGGTGAACATCTCGCGCCGTTCCAAATCGTAGCTTTCCAGGAGCGCGCTCGCCGCTTGCTCGTCGCGCAACGCGGACGCAACTTTCCACGCCAAATTTGCGGCGTCTTGTATGCCTGCGTTCATTCCTTGGCCGCCGGCGGGACTATTAAGGTGGGCCGCATCGCCGGCGAGCGCGACGCGGCCTATGGCAAATCGCTGCGCATGCCGCCGGTGGATCGCAAAGACGCTGCTCCACAGCGTCGTCGATCCGACATTGCCGAAAATGCTGCGCAAGCGCGCTCGATGAGTGTCGGGCTGTAATGCCGATTCCGGCGACACATCGCGACCGAGAGGGCATATCACTCGCCACAATTTTGGGGCGAAGCGGATCGCACCGCGAGGGAGACGGCCATCCAGACGAACGCGCAGCGTAGTTTCCGTGGCAAATGGTTCGTCAATGCGCTCGTCGCTGAGAACGACGCGCGAATCGTAGGTGGTTCCTTGCAGCGACATTCCGATTGCGTGGCGCACGACGCTGTGTGCTCCATCGCAACCTGCGACGTAGCCGCTTCGGAGGTGTTCCGTCGCACCGTTGCGCGTGAAGGCGACGGTAGTAAACTTAGGATTCTGGAGGACTGTCGTTACCTCGACACCCAGGAGCAACGTGCATAGCGCGTTTGACGAGACTAAAGCGCGCAACACTCGTTCGGTGACGTTTTGGGGGATCAGTAAAACGCCCGGATCTTCTACAATGTCGGCCAGCGATGCGAAGTCGAGCGTGATGAGGCGCTTTTCGGTTTTGGCGTCGGCGGCGGATAGCTTGCGAAGGAACGTGCCCGCTTCGCGCAACGCATCGTACGCACCCCACGTGCGAAAAACTTCCTGCGTGCGCGGCCAGACGACGAGCGCGCGCGACTCCGCAACGGGTTCGGCGTTGCGTTCCAGAACGATCGAACGAACGTGTTTTGTCGCTAGGCCGAGCGCGAGCGAGAGCCCTACCGGACCGCCTCCGACGATGATTACTTGCGCGTCCACGCGAAACTCGGAGGAATCCATGTTGCAAGAGCGCTCCCACTTGTGGCTTCCGTTCACCCAGATGCACTCCTTCGATTCGCGCGCGCGCACCTTCATCGCCGCTGAAGGTACGACGCTCGTCGACGTACGCGGCCGCCGGCTCTACGATGCGGTCAGTTCCATCTGGACGACCATTCACGGTCACTGCCATCCCGCAATTGTTGCCGCGATCGCGCAGCAGGCCGCTACGCTCGACCATGCGACGACGCTCGGCGCGAGCAATCCGGTCGCCGAGGAACTAGCCCGACGGCTATGCGGGATTTCGGGCATGGATTTTGCGTTTTTTGCAAGCGACGGTGCGAGCGCCGTAGAGGCGTCGTTAAAAATGGCGCTGCAGTATTGGCGGCACGCCGCTCAGCCGCAGCGAACGCGGTTTCTGCGATTCGTCGACGCATATCACGGCGACACGAGCGGCGCGATGAGCGTTTCCGACATCGCAACGTTCAAAACGCATTTCGGCGCGATAACGATCGAGACGATTCCGTACGGCGGCGCGGTCGATTTGGAACGGCCGGACGTCGCCGCCGCGATCGTGGAGCCGATGGTGCAGGCCGCCGCTGGGATGCGCGTCGTTCCGGCGGAACGTTACGCCGCGCTGCGCGAATGCAAGCCGCTCGTTATCGTCGACGAGATTGCAACGGGATTCGGCCGCACCGGTACGATGTTTGCATTCGAACAGTTAGCGTTGCAGCCCGACATTCTCACGCTCGGAAAAGGCATTACCGGCGGCGCACTGGCGCTTTCTGCGACCCTCGTCACGGAACGCGTCTACGACGCCTTTCTCGGCGCACCCGACGACCGAAAGCAGTTTTTCCACGGGCATTCGTATGCGGGGAATCCGATCGCGTGCGCTGCTGCCGTCGCATCCCTCCAGCTCTTCGAGCGAGAAGGAACGCTCGATAACGCCCGCCTTCTAGGCGCCGGAATCGCCGCGCAATGCGATGGGTTGCGCTCGGAGGAGAAGGTGCGCGATGTGCGCCGTTGCGGAACGATGACCGGCATCGAACTCTGCGGACGCTCCGCGGCTGAAGTAGCGGACGCCCTTTACGAACGCGGGCATTTTACTCGCGCTATCGGTGAGGTCGTTCAATTCGTTCCCCCGCTATCATCGACGGTCGCAGAGGCGGATGCCTTTTTCGATGCTTTGCGCGCGGTGCTTGCGTCGTGAGCTATCTCAACCGCATCGACGCGCTGCTTGAAAATGTCCGCTCGGAGAAGCAGTATCGCGAATTACCGTTGCATCAGCTCTCCGGTGCGATCGATTTTTCGTCCAACGATTATCTCGGCCTCGCATCGGATCGACAGGTGCTGCAGGCTTTCCATCATGCAACGCGCGTGGGCTCGGGCGGCGCCCGTCTACTCGCAGGACGCAAC
>JALYTY010000009.1 GCA_030854045.1 Vulcanimicrobiota bacterium
GGCTCTCGATGTAACGGTGGCAGCCGCGACCGCGGCTGCCAACAGCATGGCGAGGACGCCGTATGCCCACAACGGAACCCGTTGGAGCCGCCGGCTCGAAAGGCGCGATCCCGGCGGCACCGGCAGAGATTGACTAGACATGGCGTATCCTCCGTGCACAACCGTATGCCGGGCGCTTGAGAAGCGGCGGAGATCGCGATGAACGGCGGATTAGTCAGTAACGGGATATTGCGCGGAGGTATAGTAAAGCCGTCGGAGCGAGGCTTCGTTGAGACGCCTCTGGAGGATTCGATGGCACTTTCAGGTCGATTCCGTTTTTTTGCTGCGGCGTGCGCTCTTAGTGTATGCATCGCAGCGCCGTGGCCGGCATTCGCCGGCACGACGGGTTCGCTTAGCGGCCTTGTTACCGACGCCGCAAGCGCTCCGGTTGCGGGCGCGATGGTTACGCTCGTGAGCCCGTCTCAACGGGCGCAAACGATTACGGATGCAGGAGGGCACTGGTCCGTCCTGTCGCTCTCGCCGGACACGTACGCGGTTTCGGCATCGAAGAGCGGATACGAACCGACATCGGTAACGGGGGTCACGGTTTTCGCCGACCAAGCGCAGACGATTCGCATAGCCATGCAAAAAGCGCTGCGGCAGATCGCGCAAGTGACGGCGAAGTCGTCTATCGATCTGGTGAAGCCCGGAACGACTGCCGACGTCTACTCCGTCAACGCAGCGGTCACGAAAGCGGCGCAGGGCATCGGCGGTGGCGGCAGCTTAACGAGTGCGTATTCGGCACTGGCGGCAGTGCCGGGGCTCTTCGTGCCGCCCGACCAGCAGGGGTGGAATCAAACCGTCTATATTCGCGGCGGCAATTACGATCAGATCGGATACGAGTTCGATGGGGTTCCGGTCAATCGTTCGTTCGACAACTATCCCGGCAGCACGGCGGGAAACATCGGTCAACAAGAACTGCAGGTTTATACGGGCGGGGGAACGTCCGGAGCCAGCGCTACCGGTTTGGCCGGTTTTATCAACCAAGTGATCCGTACGGGAACCTACCCCGGTTATGGAAACGCGCAGCTTGCGCTCGGCACGCCGACGTTTTATCACAATCTAAATCTGGAGGCGGGAGGCGCTTCGCCGGATCGTAATTTTTCCTATTACGTCGGCTTCAGCGGCTACAACCAAGATTACCGGTACCTCGATCAGTTCAACGGTGCGGGCGTGCAAGATTATTTCGGCGACACCGGCCCGACGAATCTCACGTCCAACATGCTGTTCTATCCTGCGGTCTATCCGAACTGCATAGGACCAAACGGCGTGACGAATCCCTTCACGCTCAACCCTGGCGATCCGGGATATCTGCCGACGCCGCCGGGAATCATCGGCAATGGGTTCGGCGGCGCAGGTGCCCAAGGATGCTACGCGACGATCTCGCCCGCGTACGCGAGCTACTCGTCGATCGCCGATCGCGAGATCGTCGCGAACGTGCATATCGGTATTCCGCACAAGAGCGGCGGCGGTAAAGACGACATTCAAATTCTTTTCAATCCCGTTTCGATGCTCTCCGAACTTTACAGCGGCGTCAACGATGCCGGCCCCGGGGTCGTCGCCGATCTCGCAGGCCAAGGACTTGCGAATCCCGGCATCTATCCTGATTATGTAACCTGGCCGGCTGGGACGCATTTCGGTCAGCCGGCAGCCGGTCTAAGCGCGCTACCGTATCTTTATCCCGGTTCGCCGACGAACCGCTGCGCGAACGTCGATCCGACGGTTCCAGGAGCCTGCCCGGTCGGTGCAAACGGCCTTCCGACGTATGCGTATCTGCCTCCCAATGCGCGCGATACGTCGCACAACGATTCGGCCATCTTTAAAGTGCAATACCAGAAAAACTTTTCGCACGCATACCTTCGCCTCTTCGGCTATTCGTTTTACTCGGACTGGCTGCAGGAGGGCCCGAGCCGGTATGGCATCGGGTCCGGATTCGGAGGCGACTCCTACGATTACGAACTCAACGCGCACACGCGAGGAGCGACGCTGCAGTTCGCCGATCAGCTCAACGCGAAAAACTTGCTGACTGCGACGCTGAACTACACGACATCTTCCACCGACCGCTACAACAATACGAACTATCAAAACGACTTCAATGCAACCGTTGCAACGAATCTCACCGACGGCTCGAACTGCTACGCGGACGCGTACGGAACCGGTATCGACGGGACGGCGTACAGGCCCGGAATGAAGGCGCCATGCAACGATCCGATCAGCGCCGGCACCTTCGCCATGCCGGACCCTGGAATTGCACCCTGCAACGCAGGCGATACGTGTCCGGCCGTTCCGCCGAACGCGCAGTTTCTCGTGACATATACCGGAAACCAAGGATTCGAAAACACGGTCAAGCCGATCTTCACCTCACTCGGAGTCGATGACGAATTTCGCCCTACCGATCGCTGGAACATCGACGCGGCGTTGCGTTTCGACCGGTATCAATTCGATCTCGGCGACACGTCGAGTGACGGCCAGAACTTCTGGTTCAGCGCCGCGCAGCACGAATTTTGCTACAATCCTTCGACCGGTCAGCCGGTTTTAGTTCCCGAACCGCCCGCATCCGGAATCACACCGCCTCCGTTCGTGGGCTTTAACTGTCCCGTCGATTCCTCGTCGGGAACTCCGGTTCAAAGCGTTCATCCCGACGGTTTAAACGGAGACCTGCTTTTCAGCAATGATTACGGCCACACCGTCGTCGACACGGCGTTTACACCGCGTCTTTCCGCGACGTATACGATTAATCCCGACACGGTGCTTCGTCTTTCAGCGGGCCGCTACAGCCAAGAGCCGCAAAACTACGAGATACAGTACGGCGCCAAAGACAACAATCTGGCGTACCCGCTCTTTCAAGCATGGTGGGGATACGGCTTCACGACTCCGCGGCACGATCCGCTCGTGCAGTATTCTGATAATTTCGATTTTTCCTACGAACGGCACTTCAAAGGCACCGACATGTCGATGAAAGTAACGCCATACTACCGGTATGCGACCAATCAGCTTTACGATATATCGGTGGGATTCGGTCTGAGCGGGGGACTCAACAGCGGAACGGAGCGAATTAAGGGGCTGGAACTGCAACTTACCAAGGGCGATTTCGACAAGGACGGTTTGTCGTGGGTTCTCTCGTACACGTACTTAAACGGCCAGGAAAAGTTCGGCAACTATCCCGGCACGACCATCAATCCGATCGATCCCTACAATCAATACATACAAGCCTATAACGCGCTAACGAAGAGCGGCGGCGGCTCCCAATGTTATGTAAACGACGTTAATATTGGAACGGGAGTCGTTCAACCCGACCCATCGTGCGCTGCGCTGGCAAACTTCAACCCGCCGATCGCGAATCCGTATTACAATGCACCTTCGCAGCCGCTAATGGATCGCAACGGGTGGTACGCGGTCGGGGGCGATTACCCGTACCTCGTTCCGAATACCATTTCTGCGTTAGTTAACTACAAGCACAAGAATTTCAGCATAACGCCCGCGCTGACATTGAACGAGGGAACGACGTACGGTAATCCTGCCGGCGTCGCCGGAAACGATCCGCGAGTTTGCACGAACAACTCCGCCGCCATCACGAGTTCGTCTATTTCGACCTCGAATCCGTTGCAGGCCGACTATACGAGCTGCGGACTCGCAGCTACGCCGAGCGGGTCGCTCTACGTCCCCAATCCGGATACCGGACGCTTCGATACCTTTGGAGAATACCGGCAGCCCTCGCAGCTCAATCTCAGCATGAATCTTGGCTATCAGGTGAGCCCGCGAATCAAAGCGACGCTGTCGCTGACCAATCTCGTGAACGAGTGCTTCGGCGGATCGAAAACCTCGTGGTCTACGCAGTTTCCACCGAACTCGTTCACCTGCGGGTATATCTCCAACGCGTATTACATCTCGAATTTCTACAACGGGACGTCGCCGACCGATCTCGGGGCAAACGGCGCGGCGCTGAACCCGACCTTCGCGCATCCCTACATCCCCGCGTATGCCGACACCAACTCCTTCGCATATCCGGTCCCATTCAATGCATACGTTCAGCTTGAGATAAAGCTCTAGCAGGTCCGCGAGAATCCAACCGTGTCAGCGCGGCGTTCTTTGGGAATAAAGACCGTGAATTGGAGGCAAAAAGCTTTGAAGAAGACTTTTCTATCGGTGATGGCCGCGGCTGCGATTGCCGCAGTGGGACTTGCGGCATGTAGTTCCCAGAGTTCCACCTCGACGGATACGAGCAGTGCCGCACCCAGCGATACGTCCGGCGCGATGGCGAGCGATACGAGTGCCGGGATGGCAAGCCCGGCCGCGATGGCAACGGGTATGTATGCCGGAATGAAAACCGGGCCGGATCACGGTATGCCCGAGGGCAACGATGGAGGCGATGGGCCGTCCTTCACTGGTGCGCCAGATCTTCAAGCTGCGATTTCGCTCGTAACAGCGGGTGGTGCGCCGGGTAATTTCTCGCTCGCGAAGGCGCTGACCGCATTGGCCGGACCGACGGTGACGAGTGCTGAAGTTGCGAAGCTCACAAAGCAGTACGGAAAAGCGCGCGTGGCATCGTTTATCACGGTGCAGAACTTCGCCGTGAACGATGCGGTGAAGATTGCCACGGCCGCTAAGGTGAAATTTCCCTCGCCGACGCTCAAAGGAGCGACATTGGCCAAACGCGTCGTCACGCTCGGGCTCGTTGATGGAACGTATTACGAGGGCGTTCAGCTCGACCATCTCGTGACCAACAAAATCCACGAGGCGGTCATGGACGATATCGATAAAAAATATGGAACGATGGCAGATGCCAATTATCACGCAATTGCCGACCAAGCGCATTACGACTTGGCTCACGCGCTCGGTGTGACGTCGGTTAAACTAGCTGCGTTTCACTAGCATCCTGCTAGATCGGGCTTAGCCGCTTAACGAACGGCATCGCGGATCCCGACGGACGCGATGCCGTTTTCGTGTGCGAGTCGAGGAATCGGCGGAGATACCAGAATGCGATGCGGTTGTGAAAACCGGCGGCAACCGTTTCGAAAGCATGATCTGCCCACGGCAACTCGACGTACTCAACGGTGACGCGATCGCGACGAAGCACGTCGCGTAAGAGACGTTCGTACGTTGCGTTAGCAACGTGATCGCGTCCCCCGGCAATCATCAGCACCGGCGGCATACCGGGAACAACGGCGTATCGAGGCGAGGCCGTGCGGTAGCAATGCGGCTGCTCCTGCGGCGTTCCGCCGCAGAGATCGCGTAGAATCCGACGGATGTCGATAACGTCGGGCTGCGATGGATACCTGTATCCGAGCGCGAGATCGACGGGACTTTCGTACGTGATTACGGCATCGACGCGATTGGGTCGCAGCGCGGCCGCAATGAGCGCGAGCTGAGCGCCGGACGAGTGACCGAGCACGGCGACGCGCGGCACGCGTAGTGCGTCGATCGCTTTCACGATGGCATCGCGCTGAGCGGGCCACCGCATCTTCGGCGCGTGCGGATAATCCAGCGCGATCACGCGATATCCCCACGATGCAATCGTCGCATTAAATTGCGCGTCGTTGCGCGGCGAGCCGCGTTCCCACGCTCCGCCATAGATCGTAAGAACGACGGGCAAAGCGCGAAGCGACGCTTCAGGAGGGGAGCGACGTGGAAACGAGGCGGCAAAGGCGGCGAGTGGAACGTGCGGACCGCGCGCAAGATAGGAAAGCGGAGGCGCTGCCGTGCATGCCAGAGCCGAGCCGGCCATCGCTATTCCGGCCCAACGCAGCGCGCCCGACGAAGCAATGTTGGCGGCTAATGCCGCGGCGTCAATGAGTGCGACGAACGGCCAGACCTCGGTTGCCCCGACCGAAACGATGAAAAGCGGCAGGATCGGGCCGGGGACGACGATCCAGATTGAAATCGCGAGCGCCGCGGCTGCAAGCGCGAATGCGAAGATCGTAGCCCGCAGTTTTATTTGCCTCGATCGCGCCGTGCCGAAAGTTTCTTTCCGCGGATTGTCGAGCTGCGCAGGGCGGCAATAATGTCGTCCGCTTTCGACGTGGGCACTTCGACGAGGGAGAACGTGTCGGCGATATCGATGGCGCCGATCGAACGCGAGTTTATCCTCGCTTCGTTCGCGATTGCACCGACGATGTCGGCAGGCCGGATGCCGTTGCTGCGCCCGAGCCCGATATACAATTTTGTTGCTTCGTGCGATTCGAGCCGTGGCCCGACAGGGACGCGATCGCGCGACTTGCGATCCGGTGAAATGGTCGACGCCGGTATCTCGACGTCGTTGGGATCGCCGCCATCTTGTCTTTGATCCGCAAGCTTTATCGCCGCCGCCGCAAGGTCGAGGATGTCGTGTTGCGTCGCGAGGGTCTCGACGACGGCACGGTAGCGATCGAGATCGCCACCCTCCAGCGCTTCTTCTAACGAAGCGCGCATGAGTTCCAACCGGCGTTCGCGCAGATCGTGCACGGTAGGAACCGACTCGATTTTGATCTTTCGCTTGGTGTGCTGTTCGATGTTGCGCAGCAGCCGATGTTCGCGCGCCTCAGCAAGCGTTATGGCGACGCCCTCGCGTCCGGCGCGGCCGGTTCGGCCGATGCGATGCACGTACGCGTCGGGAGACGACGGCACGTCAAAATTGACGACGTGAGAAAGATGGTCGATGTCCAGACCGCGCGCCGCAACGTCCGTGGCGACGAGTATCTCCGAAGTGCCGTCCCGGAATCGTCGCAGAACGCGATCGCGCTGGTCCTGCGAAAGCCCTCCGTGAATGGCTTCAGCCTGGTAGCCGCGGCCGGAGAGCGTTTCGGTCAGTTCGTCGACTTCCGTACGCGTGCGGCAGAATACGATGGCCGATGCCGGCGCTTCCATGTCGATGACGCGACCGAGCGCCGCCGCCTTGTGCGCGCGCTGCACGATGTACGCGACCTCCCGTATCCGCGCGGATCTCCCGGCCGCCGACGTTTCATTGGCAATCGTCACGTGTGCGGGATCGCGCAAATAGCGCTTAGCAATCGTGCGAATCCGCGGCGGAAGCGTTGCGGAAAAAAGTGCCGTCTGACGCTGCGACGGAACGGTTGCCATGATTGCTTCGAGCTCGTCGGCGAACCCCATGTCGAGCATTTCGTCGGCTTCATCAAGGACCAGGAATTCGACCGCGTCGAGGGCCAGCGTTTCGCGCCGGATATGATCCAAAGCGCGGCCCGGGGTTGCGACGACGACGTCGACTCCCCGGCGTAACGCGCGAAGCTGCTGCGAGACGGATTGCCCTCCGTATATCGGCAAGACGCTCGTTCCTAGTACGCGGCCGTACTTGTGGATCGCCTCGGCTACTTGCATGGCAAGCTCCCGCGTCGGCACGAGCACGAGCCCGCGGACGGGACGCGCCGCGCCGTCGACTTTGCCGATGCGCTGCAACAGAGGAAGCGCGAAGGCCGCCGTTTTGCCGGTTCCCGTGGCGGCCTGCCCGAGGACGTCGCGACCGCTCAGAAGATGCGGAATGGATTCTCGCTGAATTGCCGTCGGCTCTTCGTACCCGAGTGCCGCCGTAGCGCTCACCAGCGCGCGATCGAGCCCCAGGGCGCTAAAGGCAGACGCATCCGCTTCCGCAGCGTTCACCCCTGTGTTGCCGTTCGAAACATCAGCAGCCGCCGCCGACCTGTTCCGTCAACACGTTGGCGGCAGAAGCGATCGTTTTAGCATAGCAGTATCCCATGCTGTTGTTCTCAATGTAGGTCTGCGAACTTTTCGTGTTGGATATCGTGTAGCCGCCGGTTGCGAGAAAGTTGATCGTGTCGGCGGTTTTCACCGTATTGGAGAGCGTACCGTGCGACGGCGCTCCCGCGCTGCTGTGCGCGTCGTTCTGTTCGAGCTTTGCTTGCCTTATCGACGTGCTCTGAACTGCGCTTCCATCGGGGTTTGCGCTGTAGGCGTAGATCAGCGTGAGCGGCCAGTCTTTTTGCTCGCGCACCCATTGGCGTTTGCCCGATCCTAACGTAGTCGTGGTGCTCGAAATGACGCTCGTGTCTTGTTTGATGTTTTGATCGAAGAGCGTTCCCGCAGTGTTTGCGGCGATCTGCTGAACGTTGCTGAAGGAAACGCTTTGCGCGATCTGTGTTTCAATGCGTCCGGTCGAGGTGTTGACGTACCCGTCTATGGCGACGCGATGCGTCGAGCGCACGGAGAGCGGTCCCGACGCGTTGCCGTTCTGATCGATTTTCACGCCGTCGACGACCGTCGGTGTCGGTTCGAGAGCCGTCGAATTGCTGATGATCCCGCCGGTTACGTGGGAGGAACCGTGATCCAGGTACACGAGCAACGCGCCATTTGCGGCAAAGAGATTTCCGTTATTGAATACCGTTACCGCGACCGTGTGGGGCAGGCCGTCGCTCAGCATCGCCGCGAACGGCGTGAGATCGACGCGGTAGGGTTTAAAGTTCAAGGTTTCGACGCCGGGGATGGGACGCCACAGATATGGATCGATGCCCCCCGTGAATATCCACGGATAGATTGGCGCGACGCCGGCAGCGACGCCGTCGATTGCGACGTCGCCTTCGCGAAACGCCGTGTTTGCGCAGTTGTTGAGTTCTCCGGCAAGATCGTCCGGGAAGCACGTGTACCAGAACTCATCGCTCCCTTGCGATTGCAAGAAAACGTCGAGGTAGGCTGCTTGAACGTTCGATGGGAACGTGTAGGTTGCCGTGAGCGGCTGAGTCGGCGAGGTGATGTATTGATTGTCGCCGAGCGGGCCGCCGGAGAGCGGATACACGTTGTCGGCGACCGCAGCCGCCGGATACTTCGCATCGACCGGATAGAACTCGAGCTTGCCGCTTCCCGAGATGATGCCGTTGTACGTGCCGTTGACGACGTTTCCGAGCACGACTTCGCCGGTGGACGAGGCGTAAAAGATGGCGCTCAGATCCGTCACATCGCGCTCGACGTGCCAGGACGGTGCGAGATCCGGTGACGGCTCGGCGGTCGTTCCGAAGTACACGTTCGTTCCAGCGATCCACACGGACCCAGTGCGGTCGAACTGCGTTCCCGCCGTTACCGCGAAGTTACCTTCGAAAACTACTTTGTTCCACGGTCCCGGACAAGCCGCCGGGGGCGCGTACGAAAATGTCGGCGGTGTAAAGTTCGTGAACTTGAAATTCGAAAATAGCTGGACCGTACACGGCGTTTCGTGCGGCCGCGGTACCGGAGGATCCGCCGTCGTCGTGTTGGAGGAACCAACCACCGCGTTCGGGCGCGTTGCGTTCGGGCCGCGAAGTGCGGCATTTTGGATTCGAGCCGCGGCGCCGCGTATGGCGGCCGACCCCGCGGCGCGCGATACCGAGGAGTTTTGCGGAAGTAGATTGGTCGATCCGGCCGCACCGCCCGTATGGGCGCATGCGTTGAGCGCGATCGGCAATGCGACGGCGGATGCCGCGATTCGTAAAAGCGGCTGCAAAGATGAGTGCATAATGGTATTCCTCAAAGCGGCGCTGCGGCAATACAGCGAGGTCGCACGTTCGCCGCGAAACGACCGATACATGGCGTGGGCTTGCTTGCGTCACATTTTGAGCGGGAACTCGAAAGGGGTACCGAACACACTCGCAGATTCGCGCTTGAGGAGTACACGAACGATCGATGCCGAGCAATGATTTACGCGACTTTCTGCTGCTTTCGTATGCGGAACTTGAAGATATGAACCTTCGCGCGAAGCAGCAGCGAAGAGACCGGATCGCTTCGCAGACAATCGAAGAAGAGCGATTGCGGTATCTGCAGCAGGAACAGCGCATCAAGGCCGTTACGGTGCTCTTCAGCGATCTCGAAGGCCGCCTGCATATGCTCGACTACGACAAAAAGTTTCTGCTGAAGTCCTACGACAACCTTACGTTCGATGGATCGTCGATCCGCGGTTTTACGGCGCAGCGCGAGAGCGATCTGCGGCTCTATCTCGACTGGAGCGCATTTTATTGGGCTCCCGGAGACGTATTCGGACCGGGAAAGGTTCTCGTCTTTGCCGACGTCGTCGACCGCAACGGCGCACCGTTTTCAGCGGACATCCGCGGGCGCCTCAAAAAACTTTCCGAGAAAGCGTTCGCGGAAAACGGATACACGTTAAACGCTGCCAACGAAATCGAAGGCTTTCTCTTCAAAGGCCTCGACGCGGAGCGCCGTTATCACGAAACCGGGGAGTTCGAATACGTCAATACCGGAGGATACTACCACTCGCTGCCGGGCGACCCGTTGCGGGACTTCATCGACACCGTTGCCGAGGTTCAGCGTGCAATGGGATTCGAGAATGAAAAGGACCATCCCGAGGTCGCGCCGTCCCAGTTCGAAATTAATTACGGTTATGGCGAAGTCGTCGCAGCGGCCGATCAGATTCAGCTCTACAAGCTCATCTGCCGCCAAGTCGCGACGCGCATGGGGATGACTGCGACGTTCCTTCCGAAGCCGGTCGTCGGCGTGAACGGAAGCGGCATGCACACCAACATATCGGTCAGCAAAGACGGCAAGAATCTTTTTTGGGATTCTCAAGGCGATGAAAAAATCAGCGCCTTTGCGTGGCAGTTCGTGGATCGAATTCTGACCTCGGGTAACGATATCTGCCTGATGCTCAACGCAAGCGTCAACGCGTACCGCCGGCTCGATCCCCATTTCGAAGCGCCGAATCAAATTAAGGCATCCGCAGTCGACCGCGGATCGATGGTGCGCATTCCGATCGGCAACGAGCGCAGCGCCCGCATCGAAGTTCGGTCCGTCGGTCCTGACGCGAACCCGTATCTCGCGCTGCTCGCGGTGTTTGCAACCGGGCTTTACGGTACGATTGGCGCCGAGACTAATCTGCGGCAAGCCGAGCGCTACCTGCCCGATAATATTTACGCCGCGATCGCGCATTTTCGTTCTTCGGACTGGACGACCGCGATGTTAAACGACGATGTAAAAGAACGATACGCGGAGTTGAAAGAAGCAAGCGCCGATCGCTGCGCGCGTTGCTTAGGGACGTTCGTGAAGGCACCGGAAGTCCAGTATCATCACGAAGTCTACAATCAATATCTCTGGAACCTTTTCTAGTGTGTCCGACGCTGCGCCGCCTTCTAACGTCCCTTTGCGCCGGTGGAACGCTGGCCGTTTTTTCTTTTTCCCCGGCGCTCTGCACGCCGGTTAATCCGTTTGCCGCACTGCATTTTCGAAACATCGGTCCTACGACGGGCCGCATCGACGCGGTCGCCGGTGTCCCCGGCGATCCGGCGACGTATTTTGCCGGCGGCCTTGGAGGACTGTGGCGCACGAAAGACGCGGGCGTCTCCTGGAAGCCGGTCTTTGACGGTGAGGACGTCACTTCCATCGGCGCGATTGCCGTCGCTCCGTCGAATCACCGCGTGATCTACGTCGGGACCGGCGAACCGAACATTCGCAACGATATCGCGTTTGGAAACGGCATCTACCGTTCGGACGACGGAGGATCGACGTGGAAGCATCTGGGCCTCGCGGGCACGTCGCAAATTGCTTCCATCGTCGTAGACCCGAAGAATCCGGATATCGCATACGTTGCCGCGGTCGGCGACCCGTTTTCTTCATCCCGCGAACGCGGCGTGTTCTCAACCACGGACGGCGGCAGAACGTGGACGCAATCGCTCTACGTAAACGATATGACGGGCGCCTCCGCCATTGCAATGCCGCTTGCAAATCCCCGCGTGCTGCTGGCCGGTATGTGGACCGTTCGGCGAGAACCGTGGATGCTTACAAGTGGCGGCGCGGGCGACGGTCTCTACCGCTCGGCGGACGGCGGCGCACATTGGACGCGTCTGCGCGGACGCGGCCTGCCCGATGGAACAACGGGACGTATCGGTGTAGCGTTCGCGCCCAGCAACGCGCGGCGCGCGTACGCGCTCATCGAATCGAACCGCGGCGTGCTTTGGCGCACCGACGACGCCGGCATAACGTGGCATTTTGTCAGCGACGATCACGCCCTCGATCAGCGTCCGTATTATTTCTCGCAGCTTGCCGTCGATCCGCGCGATGAAAAGCACGTCTTCTTTCTTTCCATCCTTGCCGACGAATCGAGAAACGGCGGCAAGACGGTTCAACGAATTACGACCGGCGGCTACGACCACCATCAGCTATGGATCGATCCGACCAACGGAAATCGCATGATTCTGGGTGCAGATGCCGGCGTGCGCCTCTCGCAAGATGGCGGCAAAGCATGGCGCGATCCGCAATTGATCGTCAGTCAGCCGTACCATATTTCGGCCGACCACGAGACGCCGTATTTCGTATGCGGCGAGTTTCAAGATCCGGGTGCGGTGTGCGGGCCGAGCGTCTCGTTCACCGGATCCATCACGCCCGACCAGTGGTTCTCCCCGCAGAGCGGTGAGAGCGGTTGGATCGTATTTTCGCCGGCGGACGAGAATCTGATCTACGGAACGGGATATCAAGGCGCGGTCCTGAGTTTCGACCGCAGATCCGGCCAAGGCCGATTGATAAGCCCGTGGCCCGACAATTACGCGGGCGAAGGCGCGCGAACATACAAGTATCGCGGCGCTTGGGTAGCGCCCGTTGCGGTTTCCCCGCTCGAGCCAACGGCGTTATATTACGGCTCACAGATGGTGATGCGAAGCGATAACGGCGGTGCGACGTGGACTGAGATGAGTCCTGACTTGACCCGGAACGAGCAGAGCAAACAAGTTCCGTCGGGACGCCCGGTGACGCGCGATAATGCCGGCACGGAAGTCTATGATACGATTGCCTCCATCGCAGAATCTCCCCGAACGAAGGGCGAAATCTGGATTGGAACCGACGACGGTCTTGCATGGTTGACGCGGGACGGCGGCGCGCATTGGAACAACCTCACCGCACAGATTCCCGGTCTGCCGCACTACGCTCGCATATCGAATATCGAGCCGTCGCGGTTCGATGACGGCACGGCATATCTAACTGCTGAAAACCACAAGCTCGGGGACCGCGCGCCGTATCTCTACGTTACGCACGACTTCGGCGCTCGCTGGGCATCCATCGCCGCAAACTTGCCGAAGAACTCGTACGCGCGAATGCTTCGCGAAGATCCGGTTCGGAAGGGCATGCTTTATGCCGGAACCGAGAACGGCTTGTGGGTATCGTTAGACGGCGGCTCGTCGTGGCAAAGCCTGCTAAACAACCTCGCACACGTTCCGGTGTACGACTTCGTCATCCAGCCGCAGTTCGACGATCTCGTTGTCGCTACGCACGGGCGCGGCATTTGGGTACTCGATGACATCTCCGCCATTCAACGCTTCACGCCGCAGGTGGAAGCGCAGCAGGCATATCTCTTTCCGGCTCGCCCTGCGTATCGCTGGCAAGCGTCGTATTCAACATGGGTTACGGGCGAAGGCGGAGGCGACAATCCCGAGGGAATTGCCGACATCAATTTCTATCTGCACGACGCCCCGGCGAAAAATAAGCCGGTTCGTATCGAAATTTACGATGGACCCGAACTGATGCGCACGCTTAAAGTGGAACACGCGGTAGCGGGAATGAATCGCGTATGGTGGGATCTTAGCTACGATCCAGTCGAGACCGTCCCCGATTATCGTACAACGCAACAGGGCTTCTTGGGTCCACTGGTCGTGCCCGGTACCTACACCGTTCGCCTATCCGGCGCCGGTTCGCCGCAAGACCGGACGATTACCGTACTAGCAGATCCAAAGTCGCCCGCGACCGCAGCGGAGATGCAGGCTCAACTCGTTCTCGTAAAACGACTACGGGAAGACTACAAAGCCGCAGGCGAGGAGATCGTCGCGCTGCGCGCGCTTCGTAACGGGGCGAAGAAGGCGCTATCGCAACGCAACGAATCCGCTGCCGCCGCCACATCGCTAAACGATTTAAACGAGCGCGCGACCGCGGTGCTTGCGAAACTGTTTCAGAACGACACGCAGAGTTGGGAAGACACGTTACGCGTTCCGGTGAAGTTGTACGAGCGCTTAAATAGCCTCGGAGGTGCCGTTCAGAGCGGCGACTACGCGCCCACCGCTGCGGAAGTGGCGCTTGCGAAGCAGTTGGAAGACGAGCTTCGTCCCGCGCTCTCCGAAGGCAATGCGCTTTTCGGAACTCCGCGCAAGGCGGCGAACGCGCTCCTCGCGCGAGACCATCTGCCGGCAATCACGGTACAGTCCCCAAGTCCGCCCACGGCGCCGTAACCAGGCATTTCACTTCCGTTTATCGAACGTACGTTCGGAGTATGAGAGGGCTGGAATACCGTCAGACACCGTGGTAAGATCATGCCTCGGCCCCGGGTTCTCTCGGGGGCTTTTTCATGAAATCGGGGCGTCGCCCCGTAGTGGCTTAGATCGGCTAAACCACTTGGCTAGAAGCGCGAGCATGCTCGCCTTTCACCCACCTAGTCGAAAGGACACGTTTCCCTCATGGCTACAACCAAGACCAAGCGTCCGGCGAAAGATCGCCGCCCCAAGCGCAAGTCGTGCAACTTTTGCGGCGACAAGGCCTTGGGCATCAGCTATCGCGACGTGAACCGTCTCAAGAAATATGTATCGGAACGAGGCAAAATCGTTCCGCGCCGCATCTCGGGAAACTGCGCTAAACACCAGCGTCTGCTCACCGTCGCGGTAAAGCGGGCGCGCATCATCGCATTTCTTCCCTACGTTTCGGAATAACTATCACAAGGGGGTTTCATTCATGAAAGTCATTCTTCTAAGCGATGTAAAAACGCTTGGCAAGAAGGGCGACGTCGTTGAAGTTGCCGAGGGATACGGGCGCAATTTTTTGCTGCCCCGCAGTCTCGCATCCGAAGCGAACAAGGGCAGCCTAGCGGCCCACGCCGATCAGAAACGAGCGCAAGAAAAACGAGACGCGCAGCATCTTGCCGATGCAAAAGAACTCGCCGGAAAGCTCGAACAGACGCAGCTCGCCGTGCGCGCGAAGGCCGGCGGTAACGGAAAGCTCTTTGGTGCCGTTACCAATGCCGACGTAGCGGACGCAATTAGCTCCGCACTTTCCGTGCCGATCGACAAGCACAAAATCGAAATAAAGAGCCAGATAAAGGCGCTCGGTTCGTACCCCGTCGAGATCAAGCTTCATAAGAGCGTCGTCGCAAAAGCCACAATTAGCGTCGTCGCCGCTTCGTCTTAAGGACCAGCATGGCCCCGGCCGGCGATCAACCTTATGCGTCGCGACTGCGGCGCAAGTACGGCGTTGAAGACGAGCTGAATCGATACGTTTCGGCGCTCTACGATATGCTCGGGAACGCACTCGGCCAGGATAAACTGGTCCTGCGCGCCGGTAAGGTGAGCGCTTTGAAGATGATGCGCTCGGCGAATCTGCCCGATCGTCTATGCGCGCTTGCGCGTCTCGTATTCGAGGATCCGACGCTGGATCGCAAGACAACTCGCGCGCAACAGCGCAAGTCCATTGCCGAAATCGAAGAAGCGATGGCGGATCTGCTCGCTGCGCGGACCGTCGAGGACGCAATCGAGCGCAAGGTGAGCGACAAAATGAATGCTCGCCATCAAGAGTATCTCAAAGATCTGAAACTGGAAGCGCTGCGCGAAGACTCGGGACCCGAAACGCCCGCTACGCAAGCGAAGCTCGAAGAACTCGATGCGCTTTCGCAGCGTACGTTGGCCGCCTCCGCGCTGCAGCAGCTTCGGCCCTCCAAACTCAGCGAGATACTCGGTCAAGAAGCGGCGATCAAAGCGTTGCTTGCAAAGATCGGTTCGCCGTATCCGCAGCATGTGATCCTCTACGGGCCGCCCGGCGTCGGCAAAACGACTGCGGCGCGTCTGGCTCTGGAACTCGCCAAATCGCAGGCGCATACTCCGTTTTCGAGAGATGCTCCGTTCGTGGAGACGAGCGGCACGACGCTGCGCTGGGATCCGCGCGAAACGACGAACCCGCTGCTCGGAAGCGTGCACGATCCGATCTACCAGGGCAGCCGTCGAGAGTTGGCCGAGGCCGGTATTCCCGAGCCCAAGCTCGGACTTGTGACGCGCGCGCACGGAGGGATGCTTTTTATCGATGAGATCGGAGAACTGGATCCGCTGCTGCAAACACGCCTATTGAAAGTTTTGGAAGAACGCCGTGTAACGTTCGAATCGTCGTACTTCGATGAAAATGCACCGAACGTACCGCAATATATCCGACGGTTGTTCAAGGAAGGCGCCCCGGCGGACTTCGTGTTGATCGGCGCGACGACGCGCGATCCGCAAGATCTCGACCCGGCGATACGGTCGCGCTGTGCCGAAGTCTATTTTCAGCCGCTGACTCAAGCCCAGATCGTCTCCATCGCTCACGGTGCGATGAAACGTCTTGGCGCAAAGGCGGCGCGCGGCGTTCCCCAACTGATCGCCGCATACACGATCGAAGGCCGAAAAGCGGTGCAGATCGTTGCCGACGCCTTCGGCGAAGCGTTGTATCGCACGCAACTGCGTGCCGATGAGGTTACGATAGCGGAGAGCGACGTGCGCTCCGTTATTCAAACGAGCCGGTTAGTCGCCCATACGCTCGTGAGAGCGCGGGAAAACCGCGAGATCGGAAAGACCTTCGGCTTGGGCGTGCACCAGTATCTCGGCAGCATCATAGAGATCGAAGCCGTTGCGTTTCCGGCATCGCAGGCGGGGAAAGGCACGATGCGCTTCAACGACACGGCCGGCTCAATGGCGAAGGACTCAGTATTCAATGCGGCGAGCGTCTTGCGCCTGGCAGCGGAGATCGACGTTACGGATTATGATTTGCATATCAACATCGTCGGTGGCGGCAATATCGACGGGCCGTCTGCCGGTCTCGCGATTTTTCTCGCGCTCTATTCCGCGATCGCAAAACTGCCGCTGCCGCAAAACGTCGCGATAACCGGCGAATTGACGATTCAAGGCAAAGTGCGTGCGGTCGGCGGTGTGGTCGAAAAAGTTTACGCCGCCCGCCAAGCGGGCATGCGCGCCATGCTGCTTCCCAAGGAGAACGCGGGCGACGTCGATGCCACGCTCGCTACAATCGATATCGTACCGATCGTGACGGTGGAACAAGCGATGCGCGAGCTTGGACTTCGAAATACATCCACAAGACGTTCGCAAGGTCGTCCACAGGCAAGGCGCCGCAAGAGCCGAGGATAACCGCTATGAGCATCTCTCAACTGCATGCCGGCACGATCGATCGGATTCCGCCGCACAATCTCGAAGCCGAGATGGCCCTCATCGGCTCCGTTCTCGTCGATCGCGAAATTATGGGAACGGTCGGCGAGATTGTAAAACCATCGGATTTTTACGCGCACGTGCACGAGACGATCTTCGTTGCGCTGCTCGACCTTTTCGACCGCGGCGAGCCGCTCGATAAAATAACGCTCGCGGAGTCGCTTCGCCGGCGGGACGCGCTCGAAAAAGTCGGCGGCCTCTCGTACATCAGTTCATTGATGGATACCGTACAGACGGCGGCGTCCGCGACGTACTACGCAAAAATCGTTCGTGAGAAGGCGGTGCTGCGATCGCTCATCCACGCCGGGACGCGAATCACGCAGCTAGGGTACGAAGCCGAGGAAGATGTCGAGGGCGCTCTCGATCTCTCCGAACAGCTCGTCTATACGATCGGCGAACGGCAGATGTCCGGCGATTTCGTTGTCGTCAACCGCCTGATGAAAGATGCGTTCGATCACATCGACCGGCTCTTCCATTCGCACGGCGACCGCACCGGGTTGACCAGCGGCTTCCGCGACATCGACGCGATGACGACGGGTTTTCAACCGGGAAATTTCATCATCGTGGCCGCTCGTCCGGGAATGGGAAAAACGTCGTTCGCGCTTAACATGGCGGTCGCGGCTGCGAGAGAGATGCGCGAATCGTGCGCGTTCTTCTCCCTCGAAATGTCGAACAACGAGTTGGTTCAGCGATTGATTTGTTCGGAAGCTCGCCTTTCGATGCACGACATGCGCCGTGGAAACATTAAATCGCATCAGTGGGAAGATATCTCACGCGCGATGGGGAGCCTCAACGAGTTGCCGATCTATCTGGACGATAGCGGCGGGCTGAGCATCAGCGAGGTGCGCAGCCGTTGCAGACGGCTCAAATCGACCACGGGGCTCGGCGCAATATTTATCGATTACTTGCAGTTGCTGCGCCCCGGCGTGCTTGCGAAAAATGCCAATCGCAACGAAGAACTCTCGGATATCTGCCGCACGTTAAAGGTGACGGCAAAGGATCTGAACGTTCCGATCGTCGCCCTCGCACAACTCAACCGCGGGGTGGAGTCGCGCAACGACAAACGTCCCATGCTCGCCGACCTCCGCGATTCGGGCTCGCTCGAACAAGAAGCCGACATGGTAGCGTTTCTGTATCGCGACGGCTATTACAATCCGGAGGCACCGGAGCCAGACGTGACCGAATTTATTATTGCCAAACATCGCAACGGCCCGACGGGCAGCGTGCGCCTGCGCTTTCAAAAAGAATATACGCTCTTCGTTCCTTACGCCGACGAATCGCATTATCCGCCCGCGTAGCGCGAAGGTCAGTCTTCGGGTTCCTCGCGCAGCATGTCGAAAAATTCTTCGGCGGTGTCGCGCAGCACGTCGAGCAGGCGGCCTACGTGTTCGGCTATTTCGTGCGCATCGTTAACGCAAAGTTCGATCGTAAAGAGCACGTCGCGCTCGTCTTGCCAAAGCGCGGTCTTGACGAACTTCTTTCGAACGTTCAAGGCATTGGCGGCATCCATCGCTTCGTCCAAATCGAGATCCCCTGGAATAGCCCATCCCGAACCGATCATCAGAAAATTCGGGTCGTCGCGATAACTTACGACGAAATAGCGGTCGCCTTCGCTTTTGAATGCGACGCGATATGCGTCGTCGTCGTCGTCACGCGTATAGAGCAAGCCTTCTTCATCGAGGGCGGCTTCGATCGGGCTAAGGGGATCCTGCGTCATCATTTCCCCTCATAAACGATTCGATAAATTTTTCCGCTGCCGCCTTACTTTCGGTGCGGTCGACGATGCGTTCGATAGCATGCGTCCCCGCTTCGCGAACGCGGGCAACGGCATCCCAGAATCCGAGCATGAACGCTTCGGGCGAACCGGCTTCTCGATCGTTTGTGGCAACAAAAAGCGCGTCATCGTGCGCGAGAACAAATCCTACGTCCGGATACTCGGCATGCACGTGTTCCAGCGTTTCCGCGTTTTGCGATTGCTCGCGCGCCCAGTCCGGAACTTCGTAGGCCGTCGAAATGGTAAACGTTCCGGGCTCGTGTTCGTATGTCGTTACCGAAAACACTTGACCGCGCGAACGGAATAAGATTTCGCTCGTCCCGGCATCGTCGTCGAGCGCGGCGACATCGACTTTGTGTCCCTCGCTCTCGATGAACTTCGCGATCAGTTCACGGACGAGCGTCATGAATGTTCTCTTCCATGTAGGTGCGCGAAAGTTGGACGTATTCGCGGCTCGCGATATCGATCCACGTCTGCGCCTCGCCTTCGATCGGCTTCTTAACCTTTGCCGGCACGCCGGCCGCGAGGACGCTATCCGGAATCTCCACGCGCTCGCCGACGACGCTGCCGGCTGCTACGAGCGAGCCTTCGCCGACGATGCTGCCGTTTAAAAGAACCGCATTACTGCCGATGAGCGCCCGGTCTTTTACATGGCAATCTTCCATAACGGCGGCGTGTCCGATGGTAACGTCGTTATCGATTTGTGTGAGCTTCGTAACGTGAATGACCGCGTTGTCTTGCACCGACGTACGCGCGCCGATACGAATCGGCCCGTTATCGCCGCGAAGGACCGCTCCGAACCAGATGCTCGATTCTTCGCCGACTTCCACGTCGCCAATCAAGACGGCGGTCGGTGCGATAAAAGCGGTCGGATGAATTTTCGGCCGTTTGCCGCGGTACTCCACGATCATGTGTCAAAGTCTTTGCCATGCATCGCCACAACACCCCGCTACGCGGCGTAAAAGCCACGCCTAAGCCCAAGCAAGGAGATCCCACTTACACGGCCGTCAACTACGAATACGCCGGACGCGAGGGGCACATTCACGAGGTCGTTGAGATTGACGGCAAGCAGCTCGCGAAAGTAGGTTTCAAGGACCGCAAGATCGTCTTTTATCTGCTCGATGATTTAGAGCTCGACAGCGCAGCTAAACGGGGAACCTTTCACGACGAGAACGATTCATAACGTTTTCATCTTCGAGAAGCGCACGATC
>JALYTY010000069.1 GCA_030854045.1 Vulcanimicrobiota bacterium
AAAGGTTCTCTCGAAAACCCTACAGGCTCCTAGCAGGGGTGCTCGTTCACGCGTTGCCGAGCACGTCGCGATCTTTTTGCGAGTAGATGTTCAAGAGGACACCGACCGCGGCGAAATTTGTCAGAATGGCCGACCCGCCGTACGAAACGAACGGGAGCGGGATGCCCGTGATCGGCATGATTCCAATCGTCATCCCAATGTTGACGATGATGTGGAAAAAGAACATCGCAACAATTCCGGCCGCAAGCAGAAAACCGAATCGGTCTCGCGATGCGATCATCGCCCGCACGCCGCCATAGAGAATCACGCCATAGAGCGCGACCAGCAGAAAACCGCCGAGAAATCCGAACTCTTCGGCAAGAACGGTAAAGATAAAGTCACGTGAATGTTCCGGCACGAAGTTCAGCTGCGTCTGCGTACCGTGATGCAGGCCTCGGCCGAACCAGCCCCCGTTACCGACCGCGATCTTCGACTGATTGAGGTTGTATCCGGCTCCCTGGGGGTCTGCTTTCGGATTCAAAAATACGAAAAGGCGCGCCTTTTGGAATGGCTTCAAAACGGCGTTGGTGCCCACGGCAGCCGCCGCCGCAATGAGCACGCCCATCGCGTATATGAGAAAATCGCCGAGCTTGGGCAAACCGAAAAACAACTGCGCGCTTAGAATAGCGAGCACCACGAGGGACGTTCCGAGGTCGGGCTGCTTTAGAATCAGCAGCGCAGGAATCGCGGCGGCGACGAGCGGCTTCCAGAGGTCTTGGATGCGGTCGTACGTAGCAGAACACAGTACGCTTGCAAGCGCGATTGCAATAATTAGTTTCGCCGGCTCCGACGGCTGGAACGTTCCAAGCGGTCCGAGCGAGATCCAGCGCTGAGCGCCGAGCGCAGAGTGACCGCCCCGCAAGATGAAGAGCAGCAGGACCAGGTTAAGCACGTAGAGCGCCGTTGCCCATCTGCGCCAGCTTCGATAATCGATCAGCGAGACGCCGAACATCAATGGCACGCCGAGCAGCATGTAGACGATCTGTTTTTTATACTCGCCGGAGGCGTCGGCATCGTGGAGATCGGCCGACGCAACGCAGACGATTCCAATGAACGTCAGCAACACGCTCGCGGCTGCGAGCGGCCAATTAAAATTGCGGACGTACCGGCGTGTCGCTGCCGGAATTGCGACCGAAGACATTCGAGCGGCGTTTACGGTTTGCCGGTGATCCGGAACGTCAGGTTGATCCGCTCGCCGACTGGACGATGCTCCTTCGGAACGCAATGTTGGTACGCACGTTGAGAGTCGCCGCTCATTACGAGCAGGCTTCCCGACTCCAATTCAACCGATCCCCGAGCGCGCCGGTCGGTCGCGTCGCGCAACCGAAATAGCCGCGAGCATCCCAAACTTACCGACGCAATGAGGGGACGGTCGCCGAGCTCGGTTTCATCGTCGGAGTGCCACGCAACGCTATCGTTGCCGTCGCGATACCGATTAAGTAAAACGCTGTTGAATCGCTTCTGAAGAAACGACTCGACGGTAGAGCGCAGTTCGATTAACTCCGGCGTCCACGACATCGGAGAGTTCTTTAAGTTCGAGTATGTATAACGAACACCGGGATCCGCAAACCAGGCGGTAAGCCGCGGAACAGGCATCCGTTTTCCGTACATCATCACCGCTTCCTGACGCCACGCGAGTTCGCGCACAAATACACCGAAATACCGAGCGGCATCCGCTTGGTCCAAGAAACTTCGATAATATACCACGCTCGGATCGGCTCCGACGACAAATCGCGCGTAATGCCGGTCCGATTCGCTGCGGGGCGCCGATGAATCGAACAAGCTTACGGTTTGCATGAGGACTCCAAGGGCATCAAAGAGCGGCCGCCGGATTCGCGGGTGTTCGTTTTTTTCTCCTGCGTCGCGCACGCGTGGGAGGCGGCCCCACCTGATCTGCTTCCGGCGCGCTCTCGTCCACGGAGACGTCCGCAGTCGGCTCGAGCGCAGACGCCGCTGCTGCGGTCTCCGTCTTGGGCGCGACGGCGCTAACAGCTGCGGCTTCGGGCACGGAGCTGCGATTCACCGACTTGATCGGAATATTTGCAAGCATCGCGAGAGCCCGATCTTCGCGCTCGAAATTGACCTCGACGTTATCGCGGTCGACTTCAACGTATCGCGAAATAACGTCCACGAGGTCGCGCTTCATCTGTTCCACCATTTCAGGCGCCAGCGCCAGATGGTCGGTCATCAGGACGAAGCGAAGCCGCTCTTTCGCGGCCGAACTCGAGCCGCTCTGTCCGAAGAACCGTTTTATCCATTCCAACATCAGCGGCGCCCCCCAAGAAACGAACCCAATTTTCCGAAGAACGATTCTTTGAGCGCGACGGTCGGCGCGGCTACATCCTCGCCTGCGAGCCGTGCTGCGATCGCATGGTAAGCCGCGCCGGTAGCATTTTCACGATGCAGCGCAAGCGGCTCTCCTTTATTGGTCGTGACGATGATCTCCGGTTCGTCGGCGAGCACGCCGAGAAGCGGTAAACGTAAGATGGCGTTGACATCTTCGACGGATAACATTTTGCCTTTCTTTACGAGTTGCGGGCGCAAACGGTTCACGATCAACTGCGGCTTAAATGCATTACCGAGCAGCCCAACGACGCGATCGACGTCGCGAACCGCCGAAACTTCCGGCGTGCACACGACGATCGCTTCCTGTGCCCCGGCAACGGCATTTTTAAAGCCGGTTTCTATTCCCGCGGGACAGTCGATCAGAACGTAATCGTAGCGCTCGCGCAGATCGCGAATCAGATCGCGCATTTTCTCGGTGACCACTTCGTCTTTCTCACGCGACTGCGCCGCCGCAAGCAACACGAGATTACCCGTGTGCTTGTCCGGAATCAGCGCTTCATCGAGAGAAACGACGTTCTCGAGAACGTCGAGCAGATGATGTTTTACGCGGCTTTCCAATCCGAGCACGATATCGAGATTGCGTAACCCTATGTCGGCGTCGACCAGCGCGACTCGGGCGCCGCGTTGGGCAAGCGCGGTGCCTAAGTTTGCCGTCGTGGTCGTTTTACCGACCCCACCTTTTCCGGATGTAATAACGATGGCCCGTCCGAGCTTCACGGGCGCACCGCCGCTCTCGACGGGGCGATCGTCATCATCGTCGTGGTCCGCGCGCAAAAGATGCATGTCGTTATCCTGCTTTCAGCGCGCCGAATAGGCGTTCGAAGAAGTTCTGTGATTCAAAATTGGTAAACGGGACGATTTCGCCGTCGAGCCGGCGCGCGATCTTGTCGTAGATGCCCCGTAAACGCGCCGTCTCGTCGAGCACGATCGGCTCGCCGCGGTTCGTCGTGTCGATGACTTCTTCATCGTCGGGAACGATACCGAGGAGCTCGATTGAGAGGATCTCGCAAACGTCGTCCACGCCGAGCATGTCGCCGCTTCGCACCATCTCCGGCCGAAGGCGGTTGATGATCAACCGCGTTGGAAGTTGCCGTTCGCTTAGTTTTCCTACGACGCGGTCGGCGTCGCGAATTGCGCTCACTTCCGGCGTCGTAACGACGATTGCTTCGGTCGCTCCGGCGATTGCATTGCGAAATCCGCCTTCGATTCCGGCGGGACAATCGATCAAAACAAAATCCGCCAGCTCCGCCGCATCGGCCACGATCGCTGCAAACCTTTCGGGCGTAACGGAATCCTTGTCGCGGGTCTGCGCGGCGGGAAGGATCGAAAGCGACTCGAAACGCTTGTCTTTAATGAGCGCTTGACGCAGTTCACAGCGGCCTTCCGCCACTTCGACCACGTCGAATACGATGCGTTTTTCAAGCCCGAGCACGAGATCGAGATTGCGCAAGCCGATGTCCGCATCGACGAGTATTACGCGCTTGCCTCTTTTAGCAAGCGTTGCGCCGAGGTTGGCGGTGGTCGTCGTTTTTCCGACGCCGCCCTTGCCGGACGTAATGACGATTCTGCGAGCGCTCACGCGGTTGGCAACCTCCTTCAAGCTTTCTCGAATGGCACGATAACGATTTTGCCGTCGACGACCATGGCGACTTCAGGTTGTGCCGCGGCAGCACGCGCGCCTTCATTGGTTGCAATACAAGTGGCGATGCGCAGTTGCGTTGCGTCTAGACCGATTGCATAGACCCGGGCGCCTGCGTCGCCTTGCGCGCCGGCGTGCGCTACACCGAGCAGGGTTCCGAATACGACGACGTCTCCACCGGCGACGAGTTCCGTTCCCGGATTGACGTCGCCGACAACGATGAGGCTACCGAAACTATGGAGCGACTGCCCGCCGCGTAACGTTCCGACGTGATACAGCGTCGCAGCGGCCGGCCCCGCTTCGGGCTCTGGCGCAAGCGGCGGGTCCTGCGCCGGGGGCGCGGAGCGGCGTACGCTCGTTTCGCCCATCTTTCGCCGCTGCGCGATATCGGTGCGCGCGCCGGCAAAGTCGGCCACCAGCGAGCGCGCGGCATCCGATAATTTCAGGTCGCGTTTCGGCCGCATCGCGCGTCGTCTGGCAAGCTCCTCCGAAGCGACGGCCTGCGGTATGAAGTCCATGCCGCTCTCAAGCGCCACAGCCTCCAGTTCGGGCGCCCCGGAAAGGGCGCGCAAATCGATACCGGCAGCGGCGAGCGTGGCGCGCAGCGTGTGTACGCGCTCGCTCGAGGCAGCGTCGCTGCCGAAAATCGCGGTCGCACGCGTGCCGCTGTAAAAATTAGGCCGTGAGGCGAGCCGAGCGGTCAGGTCGCTCAGCGCTTCGTCGAAGTCGCGTCCCGCGAGGACGACTTCAAGACCGGTACCTCTGCCGCGCAACACCGTCATTGCGGCCGGGAATGCGGAAGCGGCGGCCTCGTCCCCTTGCCGCATCCACCGCGACTCGCAAGTTCTTTTCGATTATCCACAAACGATGCACAGGCAGCCGATGTAACGCCGACACCCTTTCGCGCGTTTCTTTGTTGTTCCAACTGTCGTAACATACAATAACGTCCCGAAGTAGCTATACCGCGCACGGGCTGAAAAAGGTATCTCTTCATGCAGATGATTCGCCAGATCGTTCCCATGGCCGCCATCCTATCGCTACTCTGTGCCACCATCCCGGCACCCTCCGCAGCGATGTCGACCCAAACCGAGATCCAGCTCGGTCGTCAAGAGGACGAATCGATCGTCGGCGGCAGCGTCGTGGAGACCGATCCGCTACTCAATGCCTACGTGCAGTCCATCGCCGATAAGCTTTGGAAGCAAGTTGCGCGCAAGGATGTGCCTTACAACCTCAAGATCATCAAAGACAAACAAGTAAACGCCTTTTCGACAATGGGCGGTTATTTGTACGTGTACGACGGAGTGATCGACTTCGTTCAGTCCGACGACGAACTCGCTGGCGTTATCGCACACGAAACCGGCCACATCGAGCGTCGCCACGAAGTCACGATGCAGTCCAAAGCGCAAGCGATGAACCTTCTTTTCGGCCTCGCATCGTTCATCTCGCCGTTCATTTACAATTTCGGCAACCTCATCGAGGCAGGCGCGATGGCAAAGATGCAGCGCGCCGACGAACTGCAGGCGGACCGCACGGGTTTGCAATTGATGTCGCGCGCCGGGTTCGACCCCGAATCGATGGAGACGATCACGTCGCACCTGGCGGTTCTTGAAAGCCAACACAGCGATCTTCTCACGAAGTATCTGCAGGACCATCCCAATCCGAAGGCACGCGTTTCGCACCTGGTCGGGTACCCGGAACTCGATCCGAAAATCGTAACCGAAGAGCAACGGATCGTTCAAGCGGCAAGCGATGAAGAACGGGCACGATATTCGTTTGCAAACAGCAAGCTGACCGATATTCTCAAGTCCGACCCGAACAACGCGGAAGCGCTGCTCGAACTGGGACAAAGCCAACTCGCTCTGGGATACACGAGCAAGAGCGAACAGACCCTCGCGGAAGCGTCGCAAAAAGGGTCGCCGGAAACGCGTGCGCTTGCAACGCAGCGGATTGCCGCGTTACGGCAGATGGAAGCGCAACGCGTTACGCTGGTGCGTCCGAATCTCGGGAAACTTCGCGACCTGCTCGCGCAGGTGCAGGCGACGCAGCTTCAGGCTTCTCAACAGATCATCGCGCGCCGCGATCAAGGCAACGATCAGCTCAAGCAAATCAACGCCCGTACGGACGCGCTCCGGTACGAAATTCCCAATTTCAACAACGTCAACGTTGCGCATGGTTCGCGTCTCGAGTCGGTCTTCAAGAACTTGACCGCGATGTCGCGTTCGATCAACAGCGCGCTCGGCGACGACGGCGATGCCATCGGCGGCGTCGGATCGCTTGAGAAAAACAAAGAATCCGGCTTGCTGCGGGAGAGCCGCGACATTCTCAAAGAGATGCAGGCGCCGCTCGATCTGCCGACGATACCCGCGGACTCAGTCGCCGTTCTTCCGTCGTATCCGAGCATGTTCGCACAATTGCAGCAAGGCGACAGCGACATGGTGCGTGCCGTTGACGGTGCGCGCGTTTCGCTCACCGCTCTGGATCAATCGCTCGGAGATCTCGACGAACTTTTCAAAGCGCTCGCCCAAGCGCCGATAAATTTCCAGCGGACCGACATCAGCGAAGGATCGTACACCCAAATGCTGCCGATCATCCAGCGGGCAACGACCGGGTTCAACGAAGCGGCAACCGAAGCGTCGCAAGCAGCGCAACTGTACAACATGGCCCGCGTTCGCCAGATATCGACGCGCATAACGCTGCTCGCGGTCGGGACTTCGCCGGCGCGCTACGACACGCTCAGATATGCGCTTAACCACCGCTTCCAAAGCGACGGGATCGATTACCGGACGATGCTGCACGACAACATAACGCCGGGCGACGTCACGGTCGCGACGATTCTCGCAGCCGACATCAAGAGCACGCCGGAAGCGATCGTGAGCGAGATGATGAAAACGAAGAAGTCTCCCGTCGACCTTGCGGACGAACACGGAATGCACGCGTGGCCGCTCGAAATCCTGACCGGACTCATTTATCTCGATTATACCGACGACCCGCACAAGGAAATGACCGCCGCCACGTAAGGAAACAGAACTTCATGTCATCGGCGACCGGTGCCCGCGACCTTTTCTCTCTCGTTCGCAAGGGCATCGACGTCAATGCCGTGCGTGCGAACGTCCGAAAGCCGTTCCGTTTCCTGCTCTGCGGCGATCCGGCACTGATCGCGTCATTTCGCGCGCTACTGCTTTCGGGACACGATGACGGCCTCGTGCCGATGGACGCCGCGGCCTGCTTGGAAACGGTCTCGCCTAGCGCATCCGCCGTTACGTCCGGCTCCGACGTGCGTGCCGTCATTTTTCTCGGCAGACGGGGGGACATCGACGGCGCAGCGGTTGCGCAGCTAACGGTTCTTCCGTTTCCCATCATCGCCGTTACGGTCGATCCCGACGGTCAGCCCGCCGGCCCGCCTGCACTGCAGCCGCCGCATGCAATCGGGAAATACGTCGTCACCGAGATCTCCAAAGAGGCGTTACGGGGCCGTGTTTTCGCGCATATCGTCGATGCATCGAAGGGCGTCGAGATCGCGGTCGGGCGGCGTCTGCCGCCGTTGCGCGAAACGGTCAGCGCGAAGTTAACGCGAGATGCCGCCAACAACGCACTAAAAATCGCGTTGGCGAGTGCCGTCGTCGATCACATTCCCGTTATCGGATTCGTACTGGGAGCCTTCGCTTCGGCGGGCGACATGGTTGCAATCACCGGCATCCAAGTCATGCTGCTGCTTCACATTGAGGCCGCGTATGGAAAAGACCCCGACATGCAGCGCATGTGGCAACTGCTTCCGGTCATCGGCGGGGGATTCGGCTGGCGGACCCTCGCCCGCGAACTCGTCGGGTTCGTTCCCCTTGCCGGGATCGCGATCAAGGGTGCGATCGGATACGCCGGAACGATCGTTGTCGGCGAAAGCGTAACGTTTTATCTCGAACACGGACGCCACATGAGCAAGGGACAAGCGGCGCAGATCTACGAGCGCACCAAAGAAGACGCAATGCGCTTTGCCCGCGATCTGATGTCGAACTTCAAAAAATAGGGTGTCCGGATTCCGTTGTGGAGAACAATGAAAACGCCCCGGCGATTCTTTGTGGCAGAAACCCGATACATTGTTGGAGGAGGACCAAAGCCGGTTCACGGCTATTCCTACAGGCGTTCCAGCAGCGACTCATCATCCAACGACGCGAAGTCCGCGGAGAGTCGCGGACGAACGCGTGCCGCGATTTCAGCCGCGAGAGCGCGGCGACGCCCGTCATCGAGCGCGACGCGGCGGTCGAGAAATCGCTTGATCAGCGCGCGCTCTTCGCCGCTCAGATACGCCGTCGCCGCATAGTGCGGCGCAACGTGAACGGCTTCAAGTATGCCGCCTTCGGCGGACATGCGCGCATCCCGCACGACGATCGTCCCTGCGGCAATGTCGCCGATTCGCTTGTTTTCCGGCGAGAGCATCGCGACGATCGCCGAAACGGAATACGCTCCAAATGCAAGCTCGCCCACGCGCAGCATATTGCGGACGAGCGACGCGGTGAAATCTACGGGGTAGCCGCCGTCGCGAACGACGCGCAAACCCATTAAACGTTTCCCCGGTGTTTGGCCGTTCCATAACGCTTCAAAGAGTATGAAATAGCCGAAAAACACGAAAAAGACGATAGCGATAACAATTGCGGCGCCGATGTTGCTCCAGAATCGCGTCGCAGCCGTCAGATGCGCGGCGTGAACGGGCACAGCTCTGACGACAAGGTAGAACCCGAGTCCAATTGCGGCCAGGACGGCAATCTGGGCGGCGAAGTCGATCGCCATCGCGAGGAAACGGCTTCCGATACCGGCGAGTTCGTAGGTAAGGGCAACGCTTTCGGGCGTGCGCACGTCCAGGGTTCGGTCCATCGGCGCATAAGTTGGCACGCCGTGACGCAAGCCACCTTCGTCGCCAAGCGCAAGGTCCTTTGGACGCACCTCGATGCATTGCTGGTTCGCGCGGCGCGCACGGGCGCTCGGCGCATCGATGCGCAGGACATCGAATCGATCGGACGGCTGTACCGGGCCGTTACAAGCGATCTTGCCTACGCGCGCGGCCGCCGCTACGATAGCCGATTGCTCGCATATCTCAATCGGCTCGCGGCGCGCGCGCACGCATACATTTACGGCGCAGACGCGAGCACCGGGAAGGCGCGCATTCTGCAATTTTACGCGCAGACTTTTCCGCGCGAATTTCGCCGCTCGCTCGTCGCTATACTCGCGTGTTGTGCTCTCACCATAGCGTGCGCGGTCGTCGGTTACGTTGTAATACGCACCCATCCCGCCGACGCATTCGCGCTGCTTCCCGCGCAGGTCGTGCCGGCGGAAATCCGCAAGAGCCTTCACGACTCGAATTTTGCGTTCGACCCCGCGAACTCGCCCCTGATGTCGACCGCCATCATTACAAACAACATCAAAGTCGCCGTGCTTGCATTCGCCGGATGCGTTACACTCGGCGTTTTTACCGTTTGGATCGTGCTGCAAAACGGCCTCATGTTAGGAGGCCTCGCTGCTCTCTTTACCAACGCCGGATTCGGTGCGGATTTTTGGGCGACAATAGCGCCCCACGGTGTGATCGAGCTCACCGCTATCCAGATCGCCGCAGCGGCTGGGCTTACGCTCGCGGCCGGCATCGTCGCGCCGGGCTCCTTGCGGCGCCGAGATGCGATCGCACAGAACGCTCGGCGCGCGGGCGTGCTGATCGCCGGCGTCGCGTCGATGCTCGCCGTTGCGGGAACGATCGAAGGCTTCTTTTCGCCGCTGCGCTTGCCGGCCGCGGATCGCATCGCGTTCGGTGCGGTAACGGCAATAGCGCTAGCCGGCTATTTCGCATTCGCAGGACGCGAGCGAACTGCGCAGACGAGCGCAGAATACTAGGCCGGTAGTGGCGAGTTCAATGCGTTCTGAACGGATCTCGTGGTGGTGTTGCTCATCCCGTAGCTTTTAGCCCAGCGGCCGAACCGGCTGACGGTCTCGGTCGTGACGCCAAGTACTTCGTCAATTCGTCTTTGAGAAAGACCGTGCATTTTTCCAAGCGTGCTGATGTCTGCAACGGAAATGTTCGATCCTTTGCCGTTGACCGCCAGGTGTGTCGCCGCCCGGTCCCCGCAAAAACGTCAGGCCGTACGCCGGCGCCAGTGCCCATTTGCCTTAAGCATCCATGAGAAACGATAGGACTTCTGGCCGGCATCTGCCAAGCGTCGGCAAATTCGTGACGGCGACCTATACTCCAACGCCCACGCGCAATATGAGCATCACGCAGATCGCGCCGTTTCCCAATCCGACCGCCCCGCCGCAGAGCTTCAACGTCACCCTGAACGCAATGCTTGGCGGGGGAGTGGCGGATGCCGCATTCCCGCCGTGCGCGGTAAATCCGCCGCGGGCATTCTCCGATGCCGACGGTGATTTCACGACACCGATCGTGAGCGGGAGCGCTCCGTACCGATTCGGGGTTAGCATCAACGCCGGCGGGGTGCATGAGCTATCAGGGTGCGCCGATCGATCAACCGCGAATCCGAGCGTCGTGCTCAACGAAAAGAACTACCTCGGGCAGTTGGTTGATGGATAAGGATCGACGTGCGGTAACAATATCGCGCAAGGCGGGTGGACGCCGTACACGCACCAAGGGCCGACGGCGGCGCAGCGGTTTTCCGGACAGACGCCCGTTGCGTCGCGCACCCTTCCGTTTGCCGACGGCAACGCTAGTCGATGGCGAGAACGTTGACCTTTACGTGAGGGAAATTCGCTCACCTGAGCGAGACGCAGTCAGCATTGTCCCGACGACAGAGCAACATATATTCAGGCGCTTGAGAATGGGCACGCGGGCGACAAGACAATGTTTCGCGATTTCGTAGCTCGGCTTGAAATTCGAAAGCTTACTCGCTATTACACGTTTTTTAGAAACAGCGTTTGATAAAGCTAAGGATCGAAACTGAAGCGAACGAACAGTATAATGCCGACGACGGTTTCGTGGTACAATAAACGTGTGGACGAAGAGTCGGCGCCGTTCTTCGCGCAATTAGCCCAGCAATACATCTGGTGGAAAGCCCCAGGTGATCCGTCTCTTTCGCGCGAGCGCATTATCGCTCAGGTGATGGACATCGGGGACTTTGATGACATGCTCGCTCTTCGAAAGGTTTGCCCGGACGATACATTGCGCGCGGTTTTGATGAATGCTGATGCGGGGTGGTTCTCTCCACGTTCATGGAAGTATTGGCATCTCGTGTTGCGACTTATCAGTCCTGGTGAATCCGCCCCTCCGCCGGTTAAACGGGCCATTCGTACGCTATGAAAACCTTTGAGCCGGTTTTGTCGATCTTGTCCGAAGCGCAGCAGAAGATTTGGCCTCTCTTAGCGGATATGCCGGACCTTGGGTTCACGTTATATGGTGGGACCGCATTGGCGCTTCATCTTGGCCATCGTTCCTCAGTCGACTTTGACTTCTTTTCGAATCGGCCGCTCGATAAGATACTATTGCGCCAAGCGATTCCCATGTTTGCCGATGCGAAGGTTCTACAAGACCAATCGAACACGCTTACGGTCATCGTGGATGGCGGCGTAAAAATATCGCTGTTCGGCGGTATGAAACTCGGGCGTCTTCGAGACCCAGTGCTGACGCATGACTACATTCTCGAAGTGGCCTCTATCGAAGACATCTTAGCCATGAAGTTGAAGGTTATCTTCGATCGGTCGGAAGCAAAGGACTATCGCGATATTGCCCGCATATTAGCGCGTGGCTATCGATTAGCCGATGGCCTTGGCGGCGCGAGAGCGCTTTTCGGAAAGGCGTTTCAGGCGTCTGAGGCGTTGAAGGCGTTAGTGTATTTTGGAGATGGTGACCTACACACGCTGCCGGCCAGCACTCGTGAGCTCATCGAACATGCGGTTGCAACGGTTGGTGAGATTCCTACGGTGTACATGTTTTCTAAGGATGTGAATGAATCGCGCCCGTCTCATCAGCGACCAACGCTACACGGTAGTAGTCTACATACACGAGAATCGCGATCGCGATAAGAAGTCGAACCGAGGTGGCGAGGAGGAAGCGAGTGACGCCGCCGCAAGCGCCGACGATGTATCGGCGCGTTGGTGCCCTGCGAAGCGCAGCGGCGCACGGATTAGCACGAACGGCGGAATGGGTGCCTCAAAGTGGGCTATCGTCCCGGGTGGCGCCGGCCTCACGCTGGACGATGCAGCGTGAGGCCACACACTTCGATCTTTGAAAAATACAATAGTCATGCCTATCAAGGTCTTCGGCGTAGGAGCTGGTGAGCGCTCGCGCAATACCCCCGAACCGGCGGAGCGTAAGGGCCCCTTCCCGAGTCGCACGTCGCGTATGATCCCTTCCGAATCGGCCCTCGAGCGCGATTTTGCAGTCGTCCTGGAATTCAGCCCTCATGTGGTCGATTGAAGTGCCGGAACGCGCTTTAATGCGGAAAATCCGCCGCCCCGCATGACTGAACTAACGGCGCGTCCAGAAAGCCAATGATGAACCGCTGATCTATCGACGCCAAACAGCCCGGCGGTGATCACCTGACCATAGGCAACAACAATCCGCTTTAGCAAAGGAATAACGTCGGTGAGCGCCTCTGGCTCGCTCGCTGGCTCTAAATGTAGGACCGTAGGTGCCCGAGCCATTCTTCGTCCTCTTCCGATGTACCATATTCCATAATGCGCCCTTGCACAAGCACGACGGCGTCGCATGGTGGTCGTATTACGATCCTGCTTGGCAGAGTATTGCGCTTTGGGATATCACGCGGTTGCGGCTTGTCGGCGCCCCGAAGGTTCTGCATCATGATGACGCAGACGTTCAGTCGGCCGCAACGTTCATAGTGCGCCGCCTCGTGTAGAACCACTGTAGTTCGAAGTGTATGCCCTTCACGCAACATCGTGTCGCGTGAATCCGGCATCCTCAGTACGCTTGAGGCCGCAACCTGCCTTTTACCACGATATTCTTCCCGGCGCCGCAGCCGCTGATCTCTACTGCAAATCGTTTCGGGCGCGACGCTTCAGAAGGCACCGCGCGATTTGATTCGCAGATACTCATCGATTGCGGCCGTAGTAAGTTTTGCCGCAGGAACGTCGATGACTTCGAGTCCCGCTCTTTGGAGTATGCGGGAGGCTTCCGCGCGCTCGCGCGCGAGTTCGATCGCTACGTCGATCTGGTATGCTTCGTCGATTGTTTGCGGAACGGTCGCGAGCGCGTTTCGCACCCCCGCATCGTTCATAAAAATGCAGAGCACGCGATGGCGCTTGGCAAGCGATCCAAGCTCGGTCAAAACCGTGCTTTGCGCAATCGGATCGATCGCATCCGTGAAGAGCACGATCAGACTCCTGCGTCGCAGGCTCGAACGAAGATACGCCGCCAGACGGGCGTAATCGGATTCTTCAAAGCGCGGTTCGACATCCGAAAGGCAGTCGGCGATACCGGCGATCGATGCCGCGGTGGACCGCGGCGCGCGTGCTGCGATCATCTCCGCCGCAAATGCCGCGATGCCGACGCGATCGTGCGCGAGCGATGCGATCGACGCGAGTGAAAGCGCGGCCGCTATTGCGTAGTCGAGCTTTCGGCGGTCTCCGGCTCGCGCGGTCATGAGTCGTCCGCAGTCGATTGCCAGCATCACGTCTTGGCTGCGCTCGACTTCGTGCTGTATGACCATAAGGCGTCCGCGGCGCGCAGTCGCTTTCCAATCGATTGCGCGAAATGCATCGCCTTGCGCGTATTCACGCAAACTCTCGAACTCCGTACCTCCTCCGCGCAGCCGCATGCGGCGGACGCCCGCGTCGATAAGGCGGTTACGCAGATGCAGAGCGCCGTAGCGCCGGACTGTGCCGAGATCGGGATATACGCGAAACGCATTCTGCGACTTTACGACGATGCGACGCCGCAGCAAACCGAGACCGTTCTCGTACCAGGCATACATCGACGTAAACGAATCGCGTCCACGAGCGACTGGAACCGCAGTCCGATGAATCGAAACACGCCGGCGGGCCGGAACAACCACCGCTGCGGACGCGCCTTTGAAGCTCAGGGTGCGAAGCGGCGCTTCGATTACGGACAAACGCACGGCGGCGCCCGACCGATTAACAACGGCGTACTCGATCGTTACCGATTTCCGCAGAGCAAAATGGTCTGGAACGAGGCGCTGCAGCGAAATGGCGGCGGACGATGGGCCGCGCAGCAGATCCGCGATGATTAGCGCCGCGAGTGCCGCACCGGCCGCGATTGCCAGCGGTAGAAAAAGCGTCACGCCCGGCGAGCATGCCAAAAGCACCGCAATCGTAGCGAGTGCCCAGTAAAACCGCGCTGCGAACCAAATGCTCGGGGCGCGCCTAGTCACGCGGAACCGGAACCGCGCGCAGAATCTCCGCCAGCACGGCGCGCGCGTCGATGCCTTCGATCTCGGCTTCCGCTGCTACGATCAAGCGGTGAGACAAGACGATCGCTGCAACCTCCTTAACGTCGTCGGGAGTTGCGAATTCCCGTCCGTCGATCGATGCGGCCGCCTGCGATGCGTGCAGCAGCGTAACGCCGGCGCGCGGCGATCCACCGAGCGTTAAATTCCCATTCGAACGCGTTGCTGCGACAATCGCATAGATATAGCGGCCGATCTCGGGCGCGACGTGGACGCTACGAACCGCACGCTGGGCCGCGACGATCTCATGCGCCGACGTCACCGCCGTTATTCCGGAGTCGTCGAGTGCGCGCGCATCGAAGCCGGCTGCGACGCGCGCGAGAAGATTCAGTTCTTGCTCCGGTTGCGGATACGTCGCGGTAACTTTGACTGTGAAACGATCGAGCTGCGCTTCGGGTAGCGGGTACGTTCCTTCGTATTCGATCGGGTTCTGTGTCGCGCATACGATAAACGGTTGGGGAAGTGCGAGGGAAGTGCCGTCGATTGTTACTTGCGCCTCTTCCATTGCTTCAAGCATCGCGGCTTGCGTTTTTGGAGGGGTGCGGTTGATTTCGTCGGCGAGCACGACGTGGGCGTCGATTGGACCGCTTCGGATAGCAAACTGCGCGGTCTGCGGATTGAACACCGTGGTTCCCACGACATCGGAAGGCATCATGTCGGGCGTAAAGGCGATGCGTCGAAAGCGAAGACCGAGTGCGGCCGCAAAAGCGCGCACCGCGAGCGTTTTCCCCGTCCCGGGAACGCCTTCGATCAAAACGTGTCCGCGCGTGTAGAGGGCAACCAGCAGTGCAAATCCCACGCTCTCCCCGCCGACCAGAGCTTTTGCGAGCGCTTCACGCACGCGCAGCGCGATGGCGTGCGCGCCCAAGCGCGGTTCGTTCATGCAAACTCCTTTCGAATAGCCGCATAACATTGTGCAGCGCGAATTACGGCCGCATCGTCGAAGGAGCGTCGTTGTGCGATGCCGCTCAGTTCGTCGAGCAGGCTACGCGTATCGATGCGAAACGCTCCGCGGCCGGCGAGGCGGGCGCCCTCGCGTGCGAAACGGTTCACGGCACCGCTACGGCCGCGGCTACGTCGCAACAACGCAGCCACGGACCGGATATATGCTGACGAATCGCGATCGGGCGGAGGGTCGATCGCGATTGCGGGCTCGAACCTGATGTTCGATCCGACGATCATGAAGACGAGCATCGCGAGCGTTACGAGTGCAGCCGCCCGCACCGCGACCGGCAGCGCGCTCCAGAACGAACGGTCGACCGAATATCCGTGCAGGCGTTCGTCGAACGCAACCTCTCCTCGTCCGGCAAGAAGCCGATATGGGCGCACGGCGTTTTGAGGATTTCGCGCGAGCGCCGCATTCGTGTATTCGCCCGGCGCGAGGCGCACGCTAAATCCCGAAAGCCGTTGTGCGAGCCGTTCTCCCGGCGCCGCGAATACAAGGATTCGGCGCTTGCGCGCAAACGATTCCAGACGTCTGATATCGCTCTCAGAAAGCGCTTCGTGCGGAATTCCGGCGAATCGCTCGGGAGCGGTATCGGTGAATACGATAACACGCACGCTCGGAGGCAGCAGCGCGAGTTGACCGTAATAACGCTGCACCGGCACGCCTTCGCTGGCGAGCACGTTGAAGAGCGCGCGATATCCGTTGGAGCCGCTCTCAAACGTGGAGTATGTCGAGACGCTATGCTGCGGATTCTCCGCGATCGCAACGGTAATAAGCACGGCAAGTCCGATCGTGAAGGCGGCGGCTTCGCCAATGCGCCGCCTCATACGAAGGCGCTCGCGGCAATCACCGCATACGCATCGCGAACCGATTGCCACGCGGCGCGGTCGATTGGCGCCTGGGCGTATGCTGCAACCGAGTAATACCGCGCGATCTCCCCAAACGAACGTTCCGCGTCTGCATCCCGCGTTCGAATCATGCGCCGCAATTCGTTGATCGTTGCACCTTGGTCGTCATCGATCGTTCCATGCAGATCCAGCACCGTAACCGCCGCTGCAAAGAGCGCCCTCACCGCCGATGCGTAATCTTCGCGAGTCGCGGCGAGGGCTGCTGCGGATATGAGGGATTGCGCGTCACGATCTGCATGTGCGATCGACGCGGAGGCCACCTTGCGATCGCGGGTGAGTTGCAGAGCAACGAGCAATCGTGCGCCGACGATGCCGACGAGCACGACGGCTCCGAGCAATAAAGCGTCCCCGACGATCGCGGAACCCTCGCGTCCCGGATGAACGTGTGCCGCGATCCACGCAAAAAACTCATTTATGCGATCGCCGACCCATGCTGCAATCGATTGCCACCACGAGCGCCGTTGCGCGTGCTCCGGCGCGCCAAGATGGTAGCGGCCCGGCACGGCAAGTTCGCGGCGAACCGCCAGCACGATATCGGTGCGCGAAATTACGGCGTGAGGCGTTGGAGTTCGACCTCCAGATCCAGACCTTCGGCGCGGGTGCGTACGTCGTAGTAGTACACCGCAACGACGATCGTGAGAAACGCCGTTAGCACGCTGGATACTATCGCACTGACTGCAAGCTGTAAAGGGTAGTTCTTTACTACGTAGAGCAGTAACACGCTTACCGTGCCGCTGATCGCCAGCACGCCAATCTGAAGCGCGAGATATGCAAGACCCATCAGCATCGCCTTCTTCAGCTCCCGTTTGTTGAAGATGCGGCGGAAGCCGCTCGCGATTGCCTCGCCGACGTTTGCGTTCTCGAGCGTCGCGGCGTAGGTTGCAAAGGCGTAGTTGATGATAAGCACGAGCAAGAAAAGCACCGCCGCAACTGCAAGAATCGCAGCGACAACAAAGAGCGCAACCGCGAGCACCGGTGCCGCCTTTATTGCAAAGACCGCGACAACGGCGGCGATCACGATTACGAAAACCATCGCCGCATACGTCGCGCAGAGAATCATCAGTTCGACGACCGACGTTATCAAGATCGGCAGCGCGCGACGAAGCACCGCAGAGAAACTAGCGAGATAGTCGGGCGCTCTGCCGCGATAAACGGAAGCCACTCCAAAGGCGACCGCACTTGCGACGAACGGAGAGAGCAGCAGTAAGATGGCGGCCGCGGCAAGGATGGTGACGAGAGACCCGAGTGCCGGCGACGGATCCTTCACGTGCTTTGCGGGATGCTGGATCGTATCGATGACTTGCGCCAGGCTCGCCCCGTTATTGGGAACCGCAAAATATTCAACAACCGTGTACGGCGCTACGAGCGTCAAAACCATCAACGTGAAAGCCACGAAGTTACGCACGTAGATGGTTACGGCGCGGTCAAAAATCTCGCCGATACCGAGCGCGCGCAACGGATAAGCGGGCGTTGCGTCCATTAAGGCGCGCCGTTCTTGAGGAATCTCGACGCTTCCTATGGTAAAAAGCAGGCATGCAGTTAGGAACCCTCGCCTCAATCTGGCGCTATCCGATAAAAAGTCTGCGCGGGGAAGCGCTTGCGGAAGCGGAGGTCGCTCCCGACGGCATCGCGGGCGATCGTACCAGCGCATTGATCGTCGAGAACGGACATGCGCGCGTTGGGAAGACGTACCGGGGGAAAGAGAGCAACGCTTTGCACCTGCTCGGCGATACCGACTCCGCCTCCAATGCGGCCAAAGAGCGGGGCGTCGACGTAACGCTCGACGCGGAAGACGGCCGGTACTTCGACGACGCACCCATATCGATTCTTATCGACAGATGGCTCGACGGGCTATCGGCGCACGTAGGCTTCGATGTCGAGCCGGAGCGCTTTCGGCCGAACTTTTTCGTTCGCGCCGCACGATCGTTCTCTCTGGACGAAGCCGCGCTAACCGGCCGTGAACTCTTCTTGGGAGAAGTGGTTCTTCGCGTCCGCTATCCGATCGAACGTTGCGTCACCACGACATACGACCAGACGACCGGCGAAAGCGATCCCCGGATCCTGCAGTATGTGGCTGCGAATCGCTCGACGTGGATGGGAGTTTACTGCGACGTGCTGCGCGCGGGGACTACCCGCATCGGCGACTCGCTTGCGCTCGCCGAACGATGAACGTCACGCACGATCGCTTCCAGCGCATCGATATAGGCCAAGAAACGTTCGCGTCCGGTCGTGGTGATGCGCACCGTCGTCTGCGGCCGCCCTGGTCCGGTTCGGCGCTCCGTTTCGATGATTCGTTCCTCCACGAGCGCGTGGAGATGCCGGTTCAGATTTCCATCGGTGAGATGACAACGTTCTTGAAGTAGCGTGAAAGCAACGCCGTCCGAGTGCGCGACCAGCGTGGAACAGATGCCCAGCCGCGCGCGTTCGTGAAAAACGGGGTCGAGATTCGTCGCGCGCGCTCGCTTCAAGTCGGTCATCACACACTTTGTAGCACAGAGTCCCGGAACACTTCAACTGGGCACCGTGATTGGTGCGATGCAATCCAACGAACGCGGATTTACACTCATCGAAGTGCTGTTGGGCGCGGCGGCCGGCGCGGCGCTTACGTTCCTCCTGCTCGTGGTCGCGGCACAGCACGTCCGGTCGGCGGCGCTGCTCAACGCGCGTTTAAACGCGCAGAGCGCCGCCATGCACTTGAGCGAACGCATGTCCGCCGAATGCGCCGGTGCTTGGGCGATATTCGTGCCGCCGGCAGACGTTCTCGGCCGGGACAACGCGGACGGCCATGAAGTCGATTTCTTTAGTGAAGACGGCGCTCATCGCGCGTATGCGTGGGCGTATCGTTACGATGCCGCCGCAAAGTCAATCACGCGATATGCCTACGCTCCGGGCATAGCGGCGGTTGCCGGAGAAGCGCTCGGGCCCTTCGACAGCTTTCACGCACAGAACGCGGGAGCCGCGACGATTTCAAGCCCGCCGAGTCCCATCTATGATCCGCTCTTTGCAAACCTAGCCGTACCTGACGTTCGTTATTCGTTCGCCGCAATGCCGGGTGCGGTCGGCGGTAATGCGATGACGCGCGTGAGCATTGCGGCAGCCGGCGCGCGCATCGATACTACGCTTGCGAGCGCGACCGCGCCGACGTCGTTCACGATACGTGTGACCTACACGCCCGCGCCGGTGAATCAGACGCCGACTCCGTCACCGTTGCCGACCTTTACTCCGTAACCCCTCGGATGCTGTGTTTACCACGCGGGATAATTGAATCGCTTAACCGCAAAGAAGGGCAGCTAGAACGCTTGGGAGGTTTGCATGTTCACCGATCGCGTCGCAATTGTCACGGGCGGGACGCGGGGAATCGGCGCCGCGATCACGGCCGCGCTTGCCGAGGCCGGCGCTCACGTTGCCGCAGGATACAGCAAAGGCAAAGATGCCGCTGAATCGTGCGCGTCGGGATTGCGCGCGGCCGGCAGATCGGTATCGACGCATCAGGGACGCGTTGATGATTTCGAAGACTGTAAACGCGTCGTCGACGAAGTGCTCGCGCAATTCGGCCGCGTGGATTTCCTCGTGAACAATGCAGGCATAACACTCGATAAAACGTTGCGCAAAATGACTGCCGACGACTGGCACAACGTCCTCAACGTGAACCTCTCCGGCGCCTTCAATATGACCAAAGCGGTGCTCGAGCACATGATCGAACGCGGTTCAGGGCGCGTCGTGAATATCAGTTCCGTTATCGGTGAAACGGGAAACGTCGGCCAGGCAAACTACGCCGCGTCGAAAGCCGGTCTCTTCGGTTTCACAAAAAGCCTAGCGCTCGAAATGGCCAACAAAGGCGTGACCGCAAACGTCGTTGCGCCCGGATTTATCGCGACGGAGATGGTTTCGGCAATTCCCGAAGCGGCATTGCAAAAGGTCGTCGATAAAATTCCGACCCGCCGGTTGGGAAAGCCCGCAGAGGTGGCACGGGTCGTGAAGTTCCTGTGCGAAGATGAATCTGCGTATATTACGGGAGCGGTTTACACCGTTAACGGCGGCTTGGACATGTAGTCCATCAGCTCTGCGAGTTCTCTATCGGCCTCACGGCCGCTAGAACGCAGACCGCGCGTCGCGCCGTCGCGATCCTCGGGCGCACGATTTTGACTGAGCTTGAACTTTGCATCAACTGTCGTCGCGATAAAGTGCACGCCGACAATTCCTCGCAACTGAGCAGCGATAAAATCTTCTTCGGCCTGGTACATCGACCATCCGTCCGCAGCGTTACCTTCGAATTCCGCCGTGAGGCGCTCGAGCAGCGCGCGAGTCTCGGGTTCGTCCAGCAGCTTCGCAGTCGCCGTCACGTGCACTGCAGCGTAATTCCAGGTAGGAACGTCGCGATACGGCGCCGTGTACCAGCGAGGCGATATATAGCCGTGTGGGCCTTCAAAGAGCAGGGTCGCGCCCGCCGATTCGATCGCTTTCCAGTGAGGATTAGCTCGCGCGAAATGCGCGCCGATAACGAGAGCCGGCTCACGGGCAATAATTGCGCACGGTAGGGACGAGACGACGACCTTCGCCGCAACGACGCTCACGACGTTTGCGAACGGGTGCCGTTCGATGAGCGTTAGGGCATCACGCGCATCGGTTGGACGGAAGGCGTGCGGTACGTACACGGTCTAGAGGCGAAGGCCGCGCGTTTACTTGCCGTCTCGCACGTAGAGCGTCCAAGGGCGGCCCTCGTGATGGTCGCTCGGAAAGGTGTCGCCCGCGTTAAAATGGAGCCGGTGACCGCACTCGGAGCACTCGTATTCGCCCGATTCCGGGACCGGCCGGCCTTCTTGCCCAAAAATTTCTGGCATGGCCAGCGGATACCCGAACCGGCATGAGTCGAATCTGGGCGCCGACCCCTAGCTGAGGCAATCCTTAGCGAGTGCTAGGTATATGTAGCAAGCAGGTACAACCATCCGGTATGACTGCAATTCCCACCCAAGGTACCTCCGGCATGCTCGCTTCCGGTGTCGCCTCCTCACTGCAAGGGCGCGTCGCCATCGTTACCGGCGGTGCTCGCGGCATCGGCGGAGCGATCAGCCGGGCCCTCGCCGCCGACGGAGCGATGGTTGCCGTAATCGGCATCCCCGAAGACCGCGAGCGGACCGAGACGCTGCGCGGTTCACTCAACGGTACCGCGAAGCTCGTCGAGTTCTTTGAAGCCAACGTGTCGGACCCGCAAGCCTGCAATGCAGCCGCGCAGTCGATCGCCGCGAGGTACGGGTCGATCGACATTCTGGTAAACAACGCCGGCATCACGAAAGACCGCTCGGCGCGCAAGATGACCGTCGAGGAATGGCAGGCCGTCATCAACGTCAACCTTTCCGGGCCGTTCTATATGATTAAAGCGGTGCTCGAGACCATGTACGATCGCCGCTTCGGACGCATCGTAAATATCAGTTCGGTGATCGGCCACACGGGAAATTTCGGTCAGGCAAATTATGCTGCCGCTAAAGCGGGGCTGCTGGGACTTACCAAAACGCTCGCAATCGAAACGGCAAAGACCGGGATAACGGTCAACGCCGTCGCGCCCGGATTTACCGCAACCGAAATGGTCGCCCTAATGCCGCAAGCCGCAATCGATAGCGCAAAGAGCCGGACGCCCGTCGACCGGCTGGGCCAACCCGCGGAGATCGCTCGCGTCGTTCGTTTTCTCGTCGATGACAATTCCGGGTTCATCACCGGCGCAACGTACGACGTAAACGGAGGCATGTACATGTGATGATAGGATCAGTACCGATCGAAGAGTTCAGTTATGGCCTCGACATGAGCGGTACCGACCCGGCAGCGCTCAACGATGCGTTGCGGGCCGTTACGGTCGACGTCATGTCCGACCCGTTCCGCATGGGCATGCTCGTAAATTCGCTTATGCTCTCGCAGCAAGGCGTTGCGATGAACGCGCTGCGGCGCATGCAGGGCGAGAATCCCGCGCCGGTTGCGAGTGCCGCAGGCGATAAGCGTTTCAGCGATCCGGCCTGGACGAGCAATCCGTTCCTCACATCGATGCTCGAAGAGTATCTCGTCCGCCGCCAGCACGCGCAAGCGCTTGTCGAACAGTCGCGTCTTCCCGACGCGACGAAACGCAAAGCGCGGTTCGCAATGAACATGATGATGGACTCACTGGCTCCGACGAATCTTCCATGGCTCAATCCGGCCGTCATTAAACGTGCGATCGATACAGGTGGCACCAGCTTGACGAGCGGAATGGCCGAGTTTCTCGACGACGTTAAAAACAACGGCGGATATCCCAAGCAAGTCGATACGTCATCGTTCGTCCTCGGCGAAAATATGGCGGCGACCAAAGGCGAAATCGTTTTCCGCAACGAGCTCATCGAACTCATCGCCTATTATCCGCAAAGTGCGACCGTATACGAGCGGCCGCTTTTGATGTCGCCGCCGTGGATCAACAAGTACTACATCATGGATATCGCGCCGGGCCGTTCATTCGTGGAATGGGCGGTGCAGCACGGACATCAGACCTTTATGATCAGCTATCGCAATCCCGATGAATCGATGCGCGATTACACGATGGATTCATATCTGGAAAAGGGCCCGCTCGCCGCGCTCGACGCCGTGCAGCGGCTCACCGGCGCACCGCAGGTAAACATTGCCGCGCTCTGTTTGGGAGGCACGATGGCCGTGGCGCTGCTTGCATACCTCGCCGCAAAGGGCGAATCGCATCGCGTCGCCGCGCTGACGACGACGAATACGATTGTAGACTTTGCGGAACCGGGCGACCTTGGCGTCTTCACCGACGAAGCGTCGATTGCAAAACTCGAAAAGAAGATGAGCGAACGCGGATTTCTCGAGTCGAGCGAGATGGCCGGAACCTTTAACTGGATGCGTGCGAACGATCTAATCTGGAGCTACGTCGTTTCGAATTGGTACATGGGTAAGAAACCGCCCGCATTCGACATCCTCGCATGGAACGGCGACTCGACGCGCATGCCGGCCGCGATGCATTCGCAGTATCTGCGAGCGTGCTACCTGCACAATCTGCTCGTGGTTCCAAATGCGTTCGTCTTAAACGGCGTGCCGATCG
>JALYTY010000007.1 GCA_030854045.1 Vulcanimicrobiota bacterium
CTTCCAGCTTCGCAGCTACGGACACATTTACAGCCGCATCAGCAATCCGACCGTCGCCGCGTTCGAAGAACGTATCGCAAGCTTGGAGGGCGGACTCGGCGCCGTGGCGTTTTCCAGCGGTCTTGCCGCGCAACTCTGCGCGGTGCTCGCGCTAGCGCAAAACGGCGACCATATCGTGAGTTCTCAAAACGTCTACGGCGGCACCATGACCCAATTCACCGTTACGCTCAAACGGATGGGAATCGACACGACGTTCGCTCCGGTCGGCGACGCAGCGGCGTTGCGCGCCGCAGTCCGCCCGAACACGAAACTGCTCTTTGTCGAAAGTGTCGGGAACCCCGGCGGCGAGATCGCAGATCTTGAGACGCTCGCCGCGATCGCGCACGATGCCGGAATCCCGCTTGCGGTCGATAACACGTTCGCCTCGCCCTATCTGTGCCGGCCGGTGGAACGAGGCGCCGATTTGGTCGTACATTCGGCAACGAAATTCATCAGTGGGCACGGTACGACGATGGGCGGCGTCTTAGTCGACGGCGGATCGTTCGACTACTCCACCGGCAAATTTCCGCTGCTCTCCGACCCGAGCCCAGGCTACCATCAGAAAGTCTTTACCGAAACGTTCGGCGAGTACGCATTTCTCATGCGCCTGCGCGCGGAAGTGCTGCGCGACGTCGGCGCGCAGATGTCGCCGATGGATGCGTGGCTGCTGCTGCTGGGGCTCGAAACGCTTCCGATTCGCATGGAAGCGCACGTGCGCAACGCCCGCGAGATTGCTGCGTTCTTAGAACGACGTGCCGAAGTCGCATGGATACGTGCGCCGCAGCTCGGTTCGATCTTTACCTTCGGCATTCGCGGCGGTCGCGATGCAGGGCGCCGGTTTATCGATTCCCTCGACCTCTGGAGCCACCTCGCAAATGTCGGCGATACGAAATCGCTTGTCATTCATCCCGCCTCAACGACGCACTCGCAACTGAGCGACGAAGAGATGCAGAAAGCCGGCGTCGCACCCGAGTCGATCCGTCTTTCGGTGGGTCTGGAAAACGTCGCCGATCTGACGTGGGACTTGGATAACGCGTTGCGCATATCGCAACGGGAATTTGCCGGAAGCGCCGCGTGATTCTTCAAACGCCATCACAGGTTCGGGAACTTCTCCTACGATCGCGGACGGTCGCGGTCGTAGGAGTATCGAAAAATCCACTGCGTCCCAGCTACACGGTCTTTTCCTATCTGCGGACGCAAGGCCGGTTCGCGGTTGCGCCGGTCAATCCGACGATTGCAAGCATCGACGGCATCCTTGCATATCCGTCGCTTGCGCAATATGCTGCTGCCAACGGTGCGCCGGATATCGTCGACGTTTTCCGCAAGCCAAGCGAAGTCGTTCCCCTCGTCCACGAAGCGATCGCCATCGGAGCAACATCGATCTGGTTCCAGTACGGCGTCATCAACGACGAGGCGATTCGCCTCGCAGACGAAGCGGGACTCGATGTGGTGGTCGACCGCTGCATCAAAGTTGAAAGCGCGCGATTCAACGGCGGCCTTTCCACGGCCGGAATCAACTCGGGCATCATCTCCAGCCGCCGAACGTGACCTACGACCCGGAAGCGCGGGCGCTCGATCGCGAGATACTCAATCTCATCTCGCGCTGGCATTCCATCGGCGCAGATATCGACGATCGCTATTTCAACGATCTCGCGCTGCGCGTATTTGCGCATCAGTTGCGGTACAACGAACCGTACGCGCGGTACGCAGCATCGTTCGGCGTCACGCTCTCCGCGCTGCCTGCGACGTGGAACGACATTCCAGCCGTTCCGTCGGCCGCCTATAAAGAGACGGTATTGGCGACCTTCGACGTTTCGCGTGCCGCGCTCGCGTTCCAAACGAGCGGAACGACGCAAGGCATCGCCGGACGTCATTACATGGAAAACGCGGCGCTGTACGATGCCGCGCTGCTCGCCACATTCGACCGCTTCGTTCTTGCAGGGCGGCCGCCGCTGCGCTATTGCAATCTCGTTCCGAATCCGTCGGAGCGGCCCCAGTCTTCGCTCGGATATATGATGGCAACGATCGCCGGACGGCGCGGATTAGGCGATACCGGATGGTACGTACGCGACGACAGCCTGCTCGCCGATGCGTTCTTCGCCGACCTCGCCGCTGCGGCCGCGCAGCGGCAACCGGTATGCATTGCATCGACGGCCTTTGCGCTCGCCGATGCGATGGGCGCGATGCAAGCGCGCGCCGTCTGCTTCGCGCTTCCGGCAGGCTCGTGCATCATGGAAACCGGCGGGTTCAAGGGGCATACGCGCAGCGTCTCGCGCGAAGAGTTCTACGACGCCATCTGCGCGCGCTTCGGCGTCTCGCGCGCGGACATCGTCTCCGAGTACGGCATGACGGAACTGACGTCGCAATACTATGACGTATGCGAAAGCGCGCAAGGCGCGCGCTTCAAGCATGGGCCGCCGTGGCTGCGCACGCGCGTTACAGGCGCTGCCGGTGAAACGTTGCCACGGGGAACGGCCGGAGCGCTCGTGCACGTCGATCTCGCGAATCGCTCGTCGTGCGTAGCCGTGCAGACCGAAGATCTCGGCGCGCTCTACGATCGCGGCTTAGTCTTGGCCGGACGCGATGCGGATGCTGCGCTTCGCGGCTGTTCGCTCGACGCCGAAACGCTGCGGCGGCGGTGACGGCAATCGCGCAGACGCCGGTCCGGCACATCGTCGCCGCGATCTCGGACGCGGCCGAGCGGTGGGCCGACGCGGATTTTCCCGCGCGCGTTCGCGCGATCGACGGTATCGCCCAGCGCACGGGTTATTCCGTGCCGGTCGTGGAGTACGCTCTGGATCGAATCTTCTTCTCGCTTACGAAGCCGGCGCTCGAAGCAACGATTGCGAACGAGCTCGGCTCGCTCGACGCACTCGATGGATTCACGCAACGAAATCGACGTCCCGACGCGCATGCCGCGCCGGTCGGCAGAGTCTGCATCATCTCGAGCCGCACGACGATCGGCGTGGCAATCCTGCCGAGCATCTTCGCGCTCTGCGCGAAATGCGACGTGGTCGTGAAGGATCGTGAGGACGGATTAATCCGCGCGTTCTTTTCGACGCTTCACGAAGAGCTCGATGCGCTCGAGGGTGCGGCGGTAGCGTGCGAGTGGAAGGGCAGCGACGAAGAACGTTTAGAAGAGTACGATGCAATCGTCGCATTCGGATCCGATGAAACGCTCGCGCGGATTCGCGAACGCACCGCGTACGCCGCGCGGTTCGCCGGCTTCGGCTCGAAGGCGAGCATCGGGTACTTTGGCCGCGACGCCCTCGTGCAGAACACCCTACACGATCTCTGCGATGCCGCGGCGCGAGATGTCGTTCTTTATGAGACCGAAGGATGCATGTCGCTGCACGTGCTCTTCGTCGAGAACTCGCAGGGCGTCAACGCAGGCGACGCCGCATCAGCGCTTGCCGCGGCAATACAGCGAGCGGCGGTCGAGTTTCCCCCGGGAAGGCGCGACGCTTCGGCGAGTGCGCGAATTTTAAACGCGCGCAATCTCGCGGCTTTCCGCGCGTGCGCCGGTAAAGGCGCGACGTTCTCGGACGCCCGCGCATCGTTTCTCGTGGTGCTCGATCCGCCGGCAGACGAACCGCCGATCTTTGCGCCGCGTGCGATTGCGGTCCGCGGCGTCGCCGATCCCGCGCAAGCGCGCGCATACGTTCGCGGGCATCGTTTGCCGGTGGAAGCCGTTGCGATCGCCGGAACGCGCTGCGACATCGTGAATATGGCGCTCGACATGGGCGCAAACCGTATTACCGCTTTTGGAGAGTTGCAGCGGCCTCCGCTGGAAGGCGGTCACGGAGGCCGCACGCGCGTCGTTGATTTCGTACGCTGGGTAACGCGCGAAGTATGACCGATTTTGAATCGATTCGCGGCCCCGTTCCCGGCGCGCGAACCGCATCGCTGCTCGACCCGCTGCGCCTGCACGAATCGCGTAACGTCACCTATGTCGGTGACGATTTTCCGGTGTTTTGGGAATCGGCGCGCGGAGCAACGGTCACCGACGTCGATGGGAATCGCTATCTCGATCTTACGTCCGCATTTGGCGTTGCCAACGTCGGGCACGCGAACCCACGCGTCGTCGCAGCGATCCACCAACAAGCCGCTTCGCTCATGCACGGTATGGGCGACGTGCACCCAAGCGAACCGCGCACCCGCCTCTTTCAACGGCTCGCATCGATCGTGCCCTCCGGTTTAGACAAAATGTTTCTCGCAACGACCGGGTCCGAAGCGATCGAAGCGGCGATTAAGACCGCGGTTTTGGCTACGGGACGATTCGGCTTCGTTGCCTACACGGGCGCGTATCACGGGCTTTCGCTCGGCGCGCTGGCGCTTTCCGGCATACCAAAATTTCGCGCGCCCTTTGCGCCGCTTATTGAGGACCGTACGGTGCTGCTCGATTATCCGCGCGCGGGCGTCGACACGGTGGAAGATGCACTACGCGATTTTCGCGCTCGCACCGACGATCGCGACGATATTGCGGCGGTGGTCATCGAACCGATCCAAGGGCGGGGCGGTTGTATCGTGCCGCCGGAAGGCTATCTGCGCGGTCTGCGCGCCCAATGCGATGAGCGCGGGATCCTTCTTGTCTTCGATGAGATCTACACCGGCTTCGGCCGCACCGGAAATTGGTTCGCGTGCATGCATGACGACGTCGTGCCCGACATTATGTGCATCGGGAAAGCGATGGGATCGGGATTTCCGATCAGCGCTGCGATCGCACGCGCGCACGTCATGGATGCGTGGCCGCGCTCCGCCGGCGAAGCGCTCCACACCTCAACGTACCTCGGCAATCCGATGGGATGTGCCGCAGCCATTGCAACGATCGACGAAATCGAGCGGCTGCACCTGATCGAACGAGCCGGCGAGTTCGGAACCGCTCTCGGTTCGCGCCTGGGCGAACTGCGCCGGCATCCAGACGTGGTCGACGTACGGGGACGCGGCTTCATGTGGGGCGTCCAGGTAACGGATGCGCCGAACGCCGACCGCATCGTGAAGCGGGCGCTTCGCAGCGGCGTTATCGTGCTGCAAGCCGGAATCGGGGGCGACGTGCTCTCGATCACGCCGCCGCTGGTTATGAGCGACGAACAACTGTATCGCGCAATCGACATTTTGGAAGAGGTTCTATGAACGTCCATCGCATCGGAATCAGCGGCGCGGGGTTCGGCATAAAAGCGCACCTGCCGGCACTGCTTGCGCATCCGGATTTTCACGTTGTCGCGCTTGCGTCGCCGCACACCGCGCGAGCGGTTGCGCGGGAACGCGACATTCCGCACGCGTTCTCGTCATGCGCGGAGATGATCGCGGGGTGCGACCTCGACGCCGTCGTCGTTGCATCGCCGCCGTTCACCCATCACGACGACGTGCTCGCAGCCCTCAACGCCGGCAAACATGTGATGTGCGAGAAGCCCTTTGCGCTCAACGTCGCGCAAGCGCAAGCGATGCTCGAAGCGTCGCTTCGTGCGGGAACCGCATGCGGAGTCGCCCACGAATTCCGGTTCGTACCGCAACGTGCGGCCCTCAAAGAGATGGTGGCGAACGGTCATCTAGAACCGCTGCGTGAAATTGAAATGGCGCATTTGACTCGGTGGCTCGGCGCGTCGGGGACGCGAGGACGCGGGTGGTGGTTTGAGCGCGAAGGGGGCGGCGGCATTGCCGGAGCGCTGCTCTCGCACGCGATCGACAGCGCGAGCTGGACCGCCGGCCGCATTCCGAAGCGCTCGAGGGGATTGTTGCGGACGGCCAATCCGCAGCGGCACGATAGGGACGGCGAGTTCACGAGCACCGTTGACGACGGCGCCTTCGCGCTGATCGACTACGGGGACGGCGCCGTTGCGCGCTTGAGCGTCGATGCCGCGACCGCGATCGAGTCTTTCACATTCGCCGTGCACGGCGAAAATCGCACGGCGGTTGCAAGCGGTTCGGGGATTACCGAGATGCAACTTTTTTCAGTCGATGATGAAGAGACGAGCGAGCTGGAATGCAGACCGTCACCGTACAAGAAGTTTGAATCGATCAACGCAAACGTACCGCTGCTCATGGAACTCTACGACGAGTTCGCGCGCGCGATCAAAAAAGAAACGAGCGCCCTGCCGACTTTTGCAGAAGCGCTCGAAACGCAGAAGGTACTGGAGTCCGTCGGGTATACTACGGCAGGTTCGGATCTCTGATAGCGACCGCCATCGCGCGATAGACGTTTAGGCGCCCGCAACCCTGATGGGCATCGCCGATATCGTCCGCGGTGCGGCATAGCAGCTGATACATCGCCGCAGGCGATGCGTATTGTTTGTTTACGGAGAGCAGCAGCGCAGCGGCGCCCGCGACGTGCGGCGACGACATCGACGTACCGTCGATCAGCGTGTGGCAGTTTGGGCTTTCACCGAAAGTGTCGCTGCATGAATATGCTCCATCGGCGGAATCAAACGGCGTTGAGGTCCATGCGTTATCGATCCAATGCAGATAATCGGTATCGTTGACGTTCTGCGCGTCACCGCCGGGCGCAACGATTCCCCACGAGTTGCTGCTTCGCAGGGTATTATTGGAACCATATTGTGAGTAGCTCGCGACATATTCATGTCGTGAGCTATTGTGGAAGCCCGAACCATTGGGCAGGCCGTCGTTCCAGCCGGTCGCGCCGACCGCAATCACGCCGGGATCGCACCCGGGCGCCCCGATACCATTCTGCGTACTGTCGTTACCTGCTGCGGCAACCACGATGACGTGGTTCGCGATGGCATTGGCAACCGCGCCGCCTTCTAATGAGTCGGGATCTTGTCCGTTATTGCATAACGATCCGCCAAAACTGAGGTTAATGACGTTTGCGCCGTTATTGACTGCGTCGTTAATTGCGCTCGCGATGTCCAAACCGCTTGCCGTGCACTGCGGCGGCGGATTCTTGCTGGTGGTGGAACAAGAGCTATCGGGCGTCGGGAAGACGCGGTAGACCATGAGCGAAACGTTTCCCGCCGCGCCCACATAACCAAAAGCATTTCCCACGGCCGCGCCGGCGATTCCGCTGACGTTAGTACCGTGACCGTCGGGATCGGTTACAAAGCTTCCCGTACTCGTAGTGTTGTTGGTGTCGGTGATGAAGCACTTCGTCGTAACGACGTTTGCAGCCGCGAGGTCGGGATGCGTAAGGTCGGCGCCTGTATCAATTATTGCAAGCAGCACGCCCGTGGAACCGAGTGCATTGGGATTGGGCGCGACGACGCTGCCGTTACTCGGCGAACTGTACGCAAACGCGCTATCCAAACCGATAACGTGCATGTCCCATTGCCCATCTGTGGCGGCATCCTCGTAGAGCGGCGGTACGCCTGTACCGTCGAATACCGGGTCGTTGGTTTCCAACGGCGTGTTTACGGCCAGTGCGTGATAGCGCTGAACCGGAGTAACACTCCTCACGCCGGGGATCGTACGAATTGAAGCTGCGGCGGCATCTCGGTTCGACGGATCGACGTACACGACGCGCGTCGTGCGACCAATGCGATCGAACGTTAACTCTGAAACTTTCTTGCCCTTTATGCTTGCCGTCTTCGCATCGATGCTCGTGGCAGTAGCGGTACGCGAGTCGTACGTCACTTCGAGGAGCGACGGATCTGAGACGGTCGCCACCGGATTGAACCTCTGAAAGCTCCTGGCTTTCATCGACCCTGCCGCTCTCACGCTCGAGAATGACGTCGCGGATGACGGGCATGTGAATGCGCCGGGCGCCGGTGCCGGCGTAGGTGTGCCGGGAGTTGGTGGAGTTCCACTCGTCCCGCCACCGCCGCCGCAAGCGGAGAGCGCGAGCACCAAAACCAAGACCGGCGCGGGGAATACGAAGCGGCGTGTCATTCTACAATCTCCAGAATCCGGTGTAATGCGTAGTAAACGAGAAACGAGCGAGTTCAGTTCGGCACGTGGCGAGATAACGTTCGCCAGAGCTGCGCTAACGCGGCAAGCGTAGCCCGGCGCTGCACTGCTTCGCGGTCGCCGGGAAAGACGACTCTATGCGCGCTGCCGCCGCCGTCGCCTGCAATCGCAATCCAGACCAGGCCGACCGGCTTCTCATCCGAGCCGCCGCCGGGTCCGGCGACCCCCGTCGTTGCGAGTGCGTAGTCCGTGCCGAGACGTTTCTTCACGCCTTCGGCCATTGCGCGGGCCGTCTCTTCACTCACCGCACCGAACCGCCGCAGCGTCGAATCGGGCACGTCAAGTTCGCTTATTTTAACCGCATTATCATACGCGACGATGCCGCCGCGAAAACTCGCCGAAGAACCGGCAACGGCGGTTAGCGCCGCTGCGATGCGCCCTCCCGTGCACGATTCGGCCACGCCCAGCACCTCTCCGCGCGCTTGCAGGAGCCCGTGAATCGACGATGCGAGCGATTCGCCGTCCTCTCCGAATACGTGCCCGCGGAGCCGCGTTCGAATTTCAGCCGCCGGCGGCGCGATCAACGCATCCGCTTGTTCTGCAGTCTGCGCTTTGGCCATTACTTTGATGTCGCAGAGACCTTCGTGCGCGAGCACGGCGATTTTCGGGTTCTCGCCGGCGCGAAACAAATCTTCGATGCGATGGTCGATCTCGGATTCGGCGATGTCTACCGTGTGTAAAACGCGCGTAACGATCGTGCTGCGAACGCCGAAGCGCTCGCGCAGAAAGGGAATCAGCTCTTCCACGAGCATCGGCTTCATCTCGCGCGGAACCCCCGGCATACAGGCGACGAATTTTCCGTCCGCGCGAAAAGCGACGAATCCCGCCGCGGTGCCGGTTCTATTCGCGAGCGCGTAACTGCCGCGCGGAATTTCCGCCTGCTTCCGATTGTTCTCGCGCATGGTACGCCCCATGGCCGTGAAAAACGCCGCCATCGTATCGTACGTTGCGCCGTGCAACTCCGTATCGACGTCGAGCAGATCGCAGACGGCTTCCTTGGTCACGTCGTCAACCGTTGGTCCCAAACCACCCGTCGTTATCGCGCCGTCGGCTCGGTCCAGCGTGCTGCCGATTGCACGTGCGATACGCGCGCGGTTGTCGCCGATTCCGTGCGTCGCGTGCACGTCGATGCCGCTCAGCGCGAGCTGCGAGGCAACCAATGCGGTGTTCGTATCGACAAGTTGGCCGAGCAGCAGCTCCGTTCCGACGGCAATCAATTCAACGCTCGGCATTATCTCGAACTCTCGACGCGCGGTAGCGCGTTTTGCCACTCGTCTTCGAACCACTGCGGATACTGAAAGGCTATGCGAGCATCGAATCCCGCGGCCGCCTCGATCATCGCTTTGCGGCGAATCGGGCCGGATTCTCGTTCCGGAAGTCGCCGCTTCACGCGCGTTTTTTGGGTCGCCAAGCAGTCGATGAAGCGCACGAACTTCACATCCATCATGCGCTGCAGCGCGTCGCGCAGATTCTTTCCGACGCGCGGAGCGAGCCCCGTGGTAGAGATAGCGATTCGGACTGGCCCCGCCTTTGCAATTGCTGCCATCGCGACGAACCCGTATTCCGGCTGATCGATGCAGCACAGCAGGAACTTGTATTTGTCCGCAAGCGCGCGCAAGCGCGCCGAAAGCGCCGGGTCCATCGGCGTCGAGATGACGAAGTATGCATCGCGAACGTCCTCGTCGCGCAATGCGTCGGCGTTCTCGATTCGCCGCACGTTCGCACCGCTTTCCTGCAATGCGCGCGACTTTTCCGTTGCTTCGCGGTCGTCCGCAGCACCGACGACGACGCAGCAGCGTCCCTCGAGGTTCAAACTTACCGGAAAGAACGGATGCGCGGGCATCGTTAATAGTCCACTGGGCGCAGATAGAATTCGTTGATCGCGGTGTTGGTCAGCATCGCCGTTGTGGGGAGATGGCGTTTCCAATGCGTCGAATCGACGCGATTTCGCACGAGCGCGACGTCGGGCGGCGTAAAGCCGTGCGCAACGAGTTGCGCGTCGGAGTATCCCAAGAGCATCTGAGCGAGGATTGCATCGGCCCGGGCGTATGTGATGCCGAGATCACCTTCGTCGGTTTGATCCGCTTCAAGGTCGGCGCTCGGCGCTTTATCGATGAGCGCGGCGGGGACGCCTAGATATCTCGCCAGTTCCCAGACTTGACTCTTGAAGAGATCGCCGAGCGGATTAACGGGCGGCGTATCGTCCGCGTGCCACGTAAAATATCCGAGCAAACGCTCCGTTTTGTTTCCGGTGCCGACCGGAAGCGCACCCAGTTTCGCGGACTGATCGAAAAGCACGAGCATGCGCGTTCGCGCCATCACGTTGCCGCGCCGGCGGCCGTCTGCATCGGGTTCTTCACGAAGATATCCGTCAACCGCGGCGGTTATCTCGATCGTCCGGCATTGGACGCCAAGTGCGTCCACGACCGCCTGCGCGTCATCGAGGCTCGCCGCGCTCGACGTTACGTACGGCATGCGGAACGTATACACATTGGCCGCGCCGAGCGCCCGCGCGCAGAGGTACGTCGTCACGGCCGAATCCACTCCACCCGAAAGGCCGATAACGGCGCGACCGATATTGCGCCTGGCGATCAATTCATCGGTTAAGAATGCGACCAGCCATTGTGCCGTAATCTTCGCGTTGATGCGCGGAGCGGCGCGGCGAACGCGCGGCGCTTCAATAATGGGGAGCATGCAACTCCTCATCGAGCAGCAGGTCCGGCAGTACGGAAGCGAGATCGCCCAAGAGCGGAAGGCCGGCACGCGCGAGATCCACTTCGGATAAGTCGATCGAAGCGCGAACGATGCATTCGCCAAGCGCAGGCGCCTGCACGACCATCTCGCCGCGCGGATCGACGATGCACGACGATCCCGTCATGCCTTTTCCGCCCTCAAAGCCGCTCAGCCCCGCGTACACGATAAAGATGCCGTGTTCCGCAGCGGTAGCCCGTAATATTTCGCGCCATCTTCCAATCGAAGTGAGTTCGAAATCGCCTTCGATGCCCCGGCCGGGCGCTGCGCTCGGTACGAAGAGCAGACGCGCGCCCTTAACCGCCGCGATGGTCGGTACGATTGCGTGCCACACGTCTTCGCAGATCAACATCGCGGCCGTCCCAAACGCCGTTTTGAACGCGCGCAGTCTGCGGCCACGGCTCAAGAACCGCTCTTCGTCGAAGACGCCGTAGGTCGGCAGAAACATCTTGCGATGCACGTGCACGATGCGAAACGTCTCCGCCTCTACGTGAACGTAGAGGGCGCTGTTGTAATACGTGCCCTCGCAATTTTCATAGAACCCGGCGACCAGATCGACCGGCGCGCAGCCGCATCCCTCGCGCCAAGCGCATACGAGATCGTGTGCAAACCCCGGCGCGGAGAGAGCAAGATCGTACACCGCGCCTTCGAGAAAATATCCGGTAAACGCCGCTTCGGGAAGAACGACCAGATCGGGAGGCCGCTCGCGCAGCTGTGCGAACGCTTCACCGAAGCGGTGCAGGTTCTCGGCGTACCGGCCCTTGCGCGGCGCGTTTTGGATTATCGCAACTTCGACTGATTCCGGTTTACGACCGAGAGCGGCCGGGGCTTCCATCAGCGGCGTTTCGGCGACTTAGCGCACACCGCTCGTCGCCACTTCAATCATTTGATCGACCGGAGCTCGCATACCGAGCTGAGCCGCACATTCCTCAGCGGGGTACGTCCAAATCTCCGCCAACGTCGGATGCAAATGCGGGATGCGCATGAACTGCTCGACCGTCGCATCATACGTCATGGCGACGATCATCTCGTGAATGAGTTCCGATGCTTGCGGGCCAATGATGGAAGCGCCTAAAATCAAACCGGACTGCGGATCGGCCAATATCTTGACGAAGCCCATGGTTTTATTGAGGCACATCGCTTTGCCGTGCTCGGCGAAATCATAGCGGCCGGCGACGTAGAGCGTACCGTCGCGCTGCAGCGACTTTTCCGTCGCTCCTACCGAGGCAACTTGCGGATCGCTAAAGATCGTATTGGCCGCCACGATGCGGTAGTCGGCTCGTTCGAAGCCTTTGGATACCGCATTACGTGCCGCAATTTCGCCCTGGTAGATCGCAACGTGGACGAGCGGATAATCGCCCGTCACGTCGCCGACGGCAAAAATACTCGGATTGCTGGTGCGCAGGGTTAGATCGACCGCTACGCCGCTTACCGGATGATACGCAACGTTCGCGTTGTCTAATCCGAGGCCCGCAACGTTGGGCGCACGCCCGAGCGCGTAAAAAATTTCCTCGGAGACAAACTCCCGAGCTTCGCCGTCAACATGCGCGAGTACGACTTTCTTTCCATCGCGAACGTCAACGCGATTGAGCGCAGTCCGCGTTACGACGTCGATTCCCTCTTCGCGATAGTATCCGGTGAGCGCGTTCCCGATGTCGTCGTCCTGATCGGTAAGCAGATGACCGCTTCGAATAAGCATCGTCACGCGCGCTCCCATGCGCGCCAGAAACTGCCCGAGTTCGCAAGCGGTGTATCCGCCGCCAAGCACGGTAACGGATTCGGGAATGCGTTCGATTTCTAGGACGCTGTCGCTGTCGAGATAGCCAGCTGCTTCGAGGCCTTGAAGAACCGGCGGCGCGACGGAGCTGCCTGTCGCCACTAGAAAATGCGGTGCCTCCAGAATCACGTCTGCACCTACGCGCACTTCGGTTGCGGAAAGAAAATGCGCATCGCCCATAAACACCGGGAACGTCTCGATTCCATCGATGCGGTAGTCGGCAAAGTCTTTCACGAGCCGCCGTTTGCGTTGCGCGATGTACGGCATGTTCGTTGCGACGCTCGCGATTTCGATTCCCAAGCTGCCCGCTTCGCGTGCGTCGTAGGCCATATCGCTTGAGGCGAGCAGCGCTTTGCTCGGCATACAGCCGCGCAAAATGCACAGACCGCCGAGCGGTCCTTTATCGACGAGCGCGACGCTTGCGCCGAGTTCTCGAGCGGTACGCGCGGCAGCATAGCCACCCGAACCCGCGCCGACGACGACGAAGTCGTAACGCTCGCGTTTCACGTACCTAACGTCCCGCGGGACGTGCGCCGAGCCGGTGGACGGATTCGATGAACCGCACTGTGCCGCTTGCGTGAACTAAAATCGAATGCGTGCGCGCGTGGTTGCCGAAAAAACGCACGCCGCGCATTAAATCGCCGTCCGTAATTCCGGTTGCGCAAAACACGACGTTGTTGCTCTTCACAAGATCGTCAATCTCCAAAACGCGGTCGAGGTTGCCAAACCCCATCGCGACGGCACGATCGGCCTCTTCCTGATTGCGCGGCTCGAGACGTCCCATGAAATTCCCGCCCAAACACTTAATCGCTGCGGCCGCAAGCACGCCTTCGGGCGCGCCGCCGGTTCCCATGGCAATGTGAATGCCGGTGGAATCGATGGCGGTCGCGATGCACGCATCGACATCGCCGTCGGAGATCAACTTGATCCGCGCTCCCGCCGAGCGCACGTCGGAGATCAGTTGCGCGTGCCGTGGCCGGTCCAAAATCACGACGCAGATATCGTTGATCGGTTTTTCCAGTGCGTTTGCGACCGCTTCAATGTTTTCCCGAACCGGCGCGTCGATGTGGACGTACGGCGCGGCTTTCGGCCCGACCGCGAGCTTCTTCATATACGAATCGGGCGCGTGCAGCAAACCGCCGCGTTCGGCTATAGCCATGACGGCGATCGAGTTCGGCAGGCCGTTCGCTACGAGGTTCGTTCCTTCTACCGGGTCGACGGCGATGTCGATCTCCGTCCCGCCGCGTCCCAGTTCTTCCCCGATATAAAGCATCGGAGCTTCGTCGCGCTCGCCTTCGCCGATGACGATGCGGCCGGAGATTTCCATGTCGCCGAGCGCCTCGCGCATCCGTTCCACCGCCGCACCGTCGGCGGCATCGCGCTCCCCTCGTCCCATCCAGCGGGACGCGGCAAGCGCCGCACTCTCCGTAACTTTCACGAAATCGAGGGAATTGACCATAGCCCCTCGCTCTACAAGGCGAGCTTCGCATTTCCTTTGCAAAGGGGCAGCGAGCGAAACGGTGTAAGAGAGTTCGCCGTGTCAGCCCACGTCCATTACGGTTCAACGGCGCGCCGGCGCGGCATACCGACGGGCGATATACTCGCGGGCGGCGCTGCGCCGCTCGTTATCGTTGTGCTTGCCGGCGTAACGCTCGGCTTTTTCGGCTGGTACGGTCTTCTTCTCGGCCGCCACACCGTTGTGAGCGAGCTGGGTCTCCCTATCAGTCTGCTCCTGGGTCCGGCGCTAGCGGTCGCCGGGTGGTATTCGTATAGCCAATACATCGCTCGGCGAAGTGAGGTGCGGTTCGCCGACTCTTTGCGTTACGACGCAATTACGTGGGCGCCGTTCGTGCTGCTCTGGCTCTCGTTCACGCTCGCACCGCGATGGGGGGCCGGCGCTCGGCTATTTGTGATCTGCGCCGCGATCTTCTGCCTTGCAAAAGTTATCATCGCCGCGCGCTTCAATCAAACGGTGCGCGAAGTGCTGCTTGATTTCGTCGCGACGCGCGTCGCCATCATCGTCATTGCCGAACTGGCTGCGGTGATCATCGGCCAACGCCCGGGAACGCACATTCAAGAGTCGTCACACGCTCTGCTTAACGTGTGGGGACGGTGGGACGCGGTTCATTATCTCGATATTGCAACGCAAGGCTATCAGGGCCTCAACATGGCGTTCTTCCCGCTCTTTCCGCTGCTCATCCGAATTCTCGGCGATCTCATGGGCGATCACTTAATCGCGGGCCTCGCAATCTCCAACGCCTCGTTTTTTTTCGGTCTGCTCTTTCTCTATAAACTGCTCCAGCACGAATACGACCGCAGCGTCGCGCGGCGCGCAATCTTTTACGTTTCCATCTTCCCCTCGGCGGTCTTCTTCTCCGCGATGTACACCGAGTCGCTCTTCTTCATGCTGACCGTTGCGTCGTTTTACTACATGCGTTCTCACCGATGGTGGATGGCAGGCGCAATCGGGTTTTTTGCCGCGATGACGCGCGTTGAAGGCGTTCTGCTCGTCGTTCCATTCTTTATCGAATGGCAACTGCAGTACAAGGGCCGCTACGTGCGCGAACTCAGCAGCCTCGCGGCAAGCGCGCTCATTCCGCTCGGGCTCCTCTGTTACATGGCATATCTTTGGGTGCTGCGCGCAGATCCGCTGTATTTTTCGCACGTGCAAATTCATTGGGACCGGCACTTCGCGCCGCCATGGGTCAGCCTCATGGGCGCCTTCGGTAAGATCGCGCATGCCACGCAGTCGTTGACGGTGGCGAATCAGTCGCTCGAGGTCGCTTTTACCTTGCTGATGATCGGCGTGCTGCTTGCCGGCTGGCGTAGCCTGCGGCCATCCTACATTGCCTATATGGCGCTCTCTATTCTCGTTCCCATGTCGACGTCGAGCCTCATGAGCATGCCGCGCTTCGCGCTCGTCCTCTTTCCGATGTTCGCGATTCTCGCGCGCTGGGGCGAACGGCCTTGGGTGAACAACTTGATCCTTGCGTTTTCACTTCCGCTCCTCGGCCTCTTCACCGTTCTCTTTGCCGATTGGTATTGGGTTGCATAACAGCATCGCTACGTTTGCCGGCCGGCGAGGCTTCCGGCAGTTCGTGAAGTTCGGAATCGTCGGCGCATCGGGGCTTCTCGTAAACCTCATTCTCTTCACGGTGCTGCAGCGAGTGGATCCACTGCACGCGCAGCCGCTGCATTACTACGTGCTCTATTCCGTTTCGTTCCTTAGCGGGGGTCTTTCGAATTACTGGCTCAATCGCGTCTGGACGTTTCGGTCCGAGGGCCACGCCGTTAGCGAAGGCGCGCGATTTCTCACGGTCTCACTCATCGCAATGGTCGTCGGCTGGATTGCATCCTTTCTCGTTGCTCCGTATTTCGGACACGGACATAAGACATGGTTCGTGGCAACGGTCGCGGGCATTTTTGTAAACTTCTTCGTGAACAAATATTGGACGTTCAAACACGTCAGCTAACCGCTCCGGCGATCGCCGTCGGGCCGGTCCGGCTTTCATGGTTCGCGCTCGGAACGATCGTCATTATGGTTTTTGCCGTTTTGCTGAGGCTCAAAGGCATACACGATCCGCTCCTCGATCATCCGGCATGGCGGCAGGGCGATACCGCGAGCATCGCGCGGAATTTTGCACTGCTTAAATACAATATTCTCTATCCGCAAACCAACTACAATGGACCGCCGCCCAACTACGTCGAGCTGGAACTGCAGATCGTTCCGTTTCTGGCCGCGGCCCTCTACAAAATCTTTGGCGTTCACGAAATTTTCGGGCGCCTCATCACGCTGGCATTTTCCGTAGCGACGGTAGGCATTATCAGCCTCTTCGGGCGCTGGCTTTTCAGCAGCTGGATTGCGGGCCTCATCGCGGCGTTTTTCTTTGCAACGTTCCCGGGTAGCGTCTATTACGGCCGCACCTTCACTCCGGACACCGCGATGGTGTTCTTCCTCACCGCCGCGCTCTATGCCGTAACGCGATTCATCGTCGAGGACGAAGCGCTCTCACAACGCGGGCTCGGTCGCGCGACCGCGCTGCTTACGTTCGCCTATTTGGCAAAGCCGGTCGCGGTAGCGGCGATCGTTCCGGTCCTCGGTATTATTTGGGAGCGCGCGCGTGCCGGGCGCACGATGCGCGTAACCGCACTTGCGGTTTTGATCTTCGTACCGCTTCTAATCCTGTGGTCGTACGATCGCCGGGTAAGCGCGCATGCGGAATGGCACTGGGCAAGCGGCATCACGACGCTGCACGTAGTTCCCGGACTACAAGCGGCGTTTACCACAGGGGCGGGGTTCCGGTTGAAGCTCCAGCAATTCGGCGACGTTCTTGGGATGCTGCGCGTAACAATGCTCGGCACGCTCGCGTCGGCAATCGCTCTTGCAAGCTTTATCGCCTTACCGAGGATCGATGCGCGGAGTAAGGCGCTGCTCTGGGGTTGGCTCGTCGGCGGCTTAGCGTACACGTACGCCGTCGTTACGGTCGAACGCGTCGATTATTACATGTATCTGCTGCTGCCGCTGTGCGCGCTTGTGATAGGTGCGGCGCTGGCGCGTTTCCTTGAGGCAATCGCACGCGTCGATGCCGTGCCGGCTGCGCGCTACGCGATCTCAGCGCTCGTTCCAATCCTCGCGCTAGCGTCGTTCGCCCAAGGACGCGCGGCGATTCGGCCATATTATGAGTACACGAAAGAAGCCTATAGGAACGCGACGCTCTTGGACCGTACGCTCGCGCCCGGAGCGCTCGTAGTGCTCGGGCATTACGGTCCCGATATTCTGTATTACATCAAGCGGTACGGTTGGGAAGAAGACCCGGCCGGTTGGACGCCGTTCGACGAACAAAGCGCCATCCGTAAAGGCGCACGTTACTTCATCTCCGTTGAAGACAACCGCCTGCGCCAGAACATGGATCTCTGCGCATGGCTGCAGCGCTTTCCCGTTCTCAGTGCAAACGGGCAATGGCCGATCTACGTCACCGATCCCACGCGCGTTCGACCGCACGCCGAAACGGTATGGCAAGCCTTCCGTGCCGCCAAACGAGCCGGCCACGGCCGCGCGTTCCTGAATGAAAATCCACGCTGCAAGGTTTAGACGCGCAGAACGGTTAGTTTTGGCCTACCACAAATAAATGTGGAGGCGGCTTCGAGCGCTATCAATGCTGAATTGGGGCGCTGCGCCATCGAGAAGTTCGCCAAGGCGTGCCGCCCGCGCACTAAACGGCGGCAGCATCTTGGCGCGTCCTCGGCTCGTGCGGGCAATATCATTGACGCAAACGAAGCAACGGAATATGCTCGCCGCCGTCGTGGAAACATTCGTCGAACCGCCACGCTATCGCGATTTCGCGGAGCCCATTGCTGAGTCGGGCGAGGTACTGGTTTGCGTCAGTCACGCCGCGCAAAGCACGCTGGTTAAGGCGCAAGCCGCGGGTAAACACTACAGCGTTAGAGCCGGCCTTCCATTTGTGGCCGGCGCCGACGGCGTCGGACGGCTCGAGGATGGGACGCGCGTGTATTTCCTCTTTGCACGTGCTCCCTTCGGATCGATGGCACAGATCGCGCCCGTCCGGTCAGAATTCTGTATTTGGTTGCCGCAAGACCTCGACGATGCAACGGCTGCAGCAGCCGGCAACGCAGGCATGTCGTCGTGGGTAGCACTGACCGAACGTGCGCGCTTTGTGCGCGGCGAATCCGTATTGATTAACGGCGCGACCGGTGTTTCCGGGAAGCTTGCGGTTCAGGTGGCCAAGTATCTCGGAGCAAAAAACGTTATCGCAACCGGCAGGAATCCGAATGTGCTGGAGAGCCTTCCGGCATTAGGCGCAGACGCGGTTATTTCGCTCGACACGTCCGCCGAGAAGCTCATCGAACGACTGCGCCGCGAAATGCGCGAGCGCGACGTCAGCGTGGTACTCGATTATCTGTGGGGGCCACCGGCGGAACATTTGATCGAAGCGATTGCCGGCCCCGGCGCTGCACAAACCGACGCAGCCGTCCGATTCGTTCAAATAGGCGGAAGTGCCGGCCCAACAATATCTCTCAACGCCGCGGCATTGCGCAGTTCGAAACTGGAACTCGTTGGAAGCGGGCTCGGCAGCGTTTCGTTCCAAAAGCTCGTTGGCGCAATCGAGCTATTCTTCCGCGCGTTCGTTCCCGCGAAGTTCCAGATCGCAATCGAGCTCACGCCGCTCTCCGATGTTGATGTCGCATGGAACCACGACGCGCCCGAGCGACGACGCGTTTTCAGACTATAGATTCGAGGCAGCTTAACGGCCACGATGCGTAACGGGTGCCACATCGTTGGCGAAGGCTGTACAGAAGTGCGAGGAAGCGTGTCGCTGAAGACCCCGTGCCCAACGAACGCGAGAGCGGAGCAGTCCGAAAGCGAAATCTATGGCAGCGGCAGCAGCGATGCGGCTTTTGAGGACGTGGCGCGTTGCGAGCTTTCCGGGATGCCCGAGTCGACAACTTGCCGGTAGTTGATCAACCTGGTGGTATTGCGCGCAATCTCTAACTGCAGCTCGTAACTGCGCCGGATTGCGGTCGTAAGGTCGCCCGTATCGTACGTGTATCCAAAACGCTTTAGGCTTTTGAGTATCTGCTTGTTCGCAAGGTCTAGCTGCTTGTAAGCCGTCTGCAGCTGAATCCCGGTTTCACGATACGACGGATAGTTTGAAATTACGATCTCTCGTTTGAGTCGCGCCTGTTCGATCGTCGTTCTGAGCGCCCCTAAACGCACGCTCGACGGATCGTATTTCAGCGCGCCGTTAATGGTTTGGAGCGCGTCCTCGAAACGGCCGTTAGCATACTGCTGTTGCGCTACGTTGCCGGCCGCGTCGACGAAGCCGCTGCGCGCGCGCTGGTTTGCCGGATCGACTCGCAATGCCAGGCGGTACGAAAGCTCGGCATCGTTCACGTTCCCACGGGCGAGCGCGAGGTCTCCTTGATGCACGCGCGTGTTCAAAACCCAGCGTTCCACCGGGCCCGCGCATGCGTTGAGGAAGCACGAGGCAAGGACGATGGCGCACAGGCCTCTAAAAATGTACGTGTACTGCAAACTTGGCAACATATTCGATGATGACGGCCGCCGGATAGAAGACGATCTGCGAGAGGATCGTTCCGATGATTGCCGTGAGCGAAAGATAGAACACCATGGACCGAACTTCCTCGACCGTTCGTCGCCCGTGCACCGCTTGATCGGTAATCATGGAAGAAGTGGGGTCGACAAAGAGCGTGAAGCAGATCGTTCCCACGCCGTTGATGACGCCGGAAAGACTCGTGGCCGTCCGTGCCGCGCTACCCGCATATACCGAGGCCAGGAATGCAGCCGGCACGCCGATCGCATAGACGCCGGTGACGAGGACGTTGAAAATCAGAAGCCTCTTAGGAATCGCATCGAAGTCGAACGCGCGAATCTCAGCGAAGCTTGGAATCCGCTGCGAGCGAACGATATCGGCAATATTCTGCGGCTTAAAGAGTTGCGCCAAGGCGTGCGGCACCGAGCCCCGGCGTTCGAACGAGTGCACGCCGCGGCGAAACAGATAAGTAAACATCGGCAAAAACAGCGCGAAGAGCACCATGCCGGCGGTTCCGGCCAGAATGATTAACCGCAACTGCAACTCATATCCGTGCTGCCACGCCGCCACGACATCGGGGCGATCGTGATATTTCGCGATCGCGTTTCCGGCAACGTCCGCAAGAGGAGCAACGAAAAAAACAGAAAAGAGTGTTGCCAAACGGCCGACCGTAACGAATAAGTTGAAGAGCGAGATCGAGGTGGCGATGCGGCGGGTCTGAACCCCTGCCAGCCGCGCGGCGTACGCGCCGATCGTGATGCCTTGCACGACGAACGTAATGGCCATCGCGCCAAGAACTCTACCGGACCACAGCACCGGAATGGCCGGGATTTCAGGACTAAGCGGCGTCACGATTCAACGTAATCGACGCTTTCTCAACCGGTCCGATGATGCACAATCCCAACCGATCGAGATCGAAGAGGTCGGTTGCGGCCGCCCGGATGTCTTCCGATTTTACCGCATCGACGCGCTCTTCGATTTCTTCGGGCGCCATCTGCCGTCCGAGCGCGAACTCGTTTCGCCCGAGGCGAATCATCCGGCTCGACGTCGACTCGAGCGAGAGCGTAAGGCTGCCCTTGATGTGTTCTTTCGCAAGACTGAGTTCCGCGGCGCCGACATCGACTCCGCGCAAGGCAGCAAACTCCGAAACGATTGCGTCGATGCATGCCTGCACGTTTTCAGGCGACGTTCCGGCGTACGTTCCGAAGAGTCCCGCTTCGCGGTATCCCGCTTGAAAGGAATATACCGAATACACGAGCCCGCGTTTCTCGCGCAATTCTTGAAACAACCGGCTCGACATTCCGCCGCCGAGAACCGTGTCGAGCACCGAAAGCGCGAATCGCCGATCGTCCCGAACGGAAAGCCCGCGGGAACCGACGATGACGTAGGCTTGTTCGCTATCTTTATGGCGCACGAGCGTCGCGGGCGTCGTTGCGGGTGTTTCCGGCGTACCGATTCGGCACGATCCCCGAAAATCGCGGAAACATTCGGCTACGAGTTCGCAAAAGTGATCGTGATCGACGTTGCCCGCAGCCGCCACGACGACGGAGTTCGGGGCGTAGTGATCTCTCATGTGCGCGCGCAGATCGGCAGGCGTAATACGTTTAACCGTATCGACGAACCCGATCGTCGGCTCGCCGAGATTAGACTCACTCCACATCGTCTGCACGAACAGATCGTGGATCAGCTCATCGGGCGAATCTTCGTACATCTTAATCTCTTCCAGCACGACTTTTTGCTCTTTGGCAAGTTCCGCGGCATCGAACGTGGAGTGCAGAAACATGTCGGAGAGCACGTCCAGTGCGAGGGGCACGTGCCGGTCAATTACCTTTGCGTAATAACACGTCGCTTCTTTATCGGTGAATGCGTTGAGATTGCCGCCGACGCCGTCCATCGTTTCGGCAATGTCACGCGCGCTGCGCCGCTGCGTACCCTTAAAGAGCATATGTTCTACCAGATGTGAGATGCCGCGCTCTTCGTGCCGCTCCATCGCCGATCCGATGTCGGCCCAGATTCCGATCGTTGCCGAACGTACCGACGACATGGACTCGGTAAGCACGCGGAGTCCGTTTGATAAGGTGGTCTTGCGATACATACTTAAAGCGGTGCCTTTTTGAAAGCGGTGCGGGTCCAATCCTCGTCCCAATAGACGCCGGGACGGTTCGTGAAGGACGACGGATTGATGCCGGCGGCCTCGGGACGCAGCACCGAGGCCGTAAAGACGGTGCGTGTGGTCGGCTTTGCGAGATCACCGTTGACGATGACGCCTTTGCCGACCGCGATGGGAACGACGGTCCAGATATCGACTTCTTCGGCGTTGGGAGCCGCCGTAAAGCTTTGGGAAACCAACGCCGCGATCTCGGTAGTGAACCCGCCGCGGGTGAGCGAGCCGTGGAACTTTACTCCGTAAAGGCCGAGACCGATAACGATGTGATCGCCGATACCGTTTGCGGATACGCGAAAGATTTGCGCCGGCCACTGCGTCGCGAAAAGCTTTTCACCGACGGCTTTTGCTTCAGTCATGCGGTTTCCCGCCGCCCGATCTGCCGCATCGAGATCGGCGACGCTGGGCGCTTTGGCTAGCGCCGAAGCCTGCATAACGATCAGCGCCAGCGCGGCGGCGGCGACGCATCTAATAGGATTGCGCAAAATAGGCTCGTACCTTTGCGGGCTCACCGCAAGCGACGCAGGTCGTGTCTGCAGCATTGAGGGATCGCGTGTTTCGCGTGGTAGCGCCGGTCTGCGCCTTTATGTGGGCTTCGCATTCGGCGCGGCCGCACCACGCAATGTCGATCATGCCGGCGCGCGAAGAACATTTTTCGTAGAACTCCTCGCGCCGGCGCACGTCGAATGTGTGCGATTCCAGAAACGCCTTCGCGGATTGAAACAGCGACGCTTGAATCTCCACTAAAAGCGCGCGCAGACGTTCGGAGAGTTGTGCAAGCGGCACCGTCGTTTTGTGATCGGCATCGCCCTTCGAACGATCGCGGCGCACGAGCACGCACGCTTGTGCTTCGACGTCGCGCGGCCCGATCTCGACGCGCACGGGAACGCCGCGCATATCCCACTCGGCATATTTCCATCCCGGCTGCTGATCGCGATCGTCCACGCGAATTCGAAAGCCTAAATCGCCAAGCGCCTTCCCGGCCTCTTTACAGGCCGCGACCGCTCGATCGTCACCGGATTTCACGATTGGAACGAAGACCGCTTCGATCGGCGCCATCTTCGGCGGAATGCGCAGTCCGCGGTCGTCGCCATGCGTCATGATCATCGCTCCGAGCATGCGCCACGACATTCCCCACGACGTCGTATGCGCGTATTTTATCTCCCCGTCGGCATCGACGAATTTTATATCGTAGGCTTTTGCGAAGTTCTGACCGAGATCGTGCGATGTCGCAGACTGCAGCGCTTTCCCATCGGGCATCAGCGCCTCGATCGAATACGTTTCGATCGCGCCGGGGAAGCGTTCGCTTTCGCTTTTGATTCCGGCGTAGGCTGGAACGGCCGTCACATTCTCGGCAAACTCGCGATACACGTCGAGCATCCGCAGCGTCTCTTCGCGCGCCTCCTTCGCGCTTGCGTGCGCGGTGTGCCCCTCCTGCCACAAAAACTCCATCGTGCGCAAGAACGGACGCGTGGCCTTTTCCCAACGCAGCACGTTGGCCCATTGATTGATCAAAATCGGTAGATCGCGATACGATTCGATCCACTGCGCGTACATCACGCCGATGATCGCTTCGGAGGTCGGGCGAATCGCCAGGCGCTCCGTGAGCTTTTCCGATCCGCCGTGCGTGACCCACGCAACTTCCGGGGCGAAACCTTCAACGTGCTCGGCTTCCTTAACGAGCAGACTTTCCGGAATAAGCAGCGGGAAGTATGCGTTCTCGTGCCCCGTGGCTTTGAAGCGCAGGTCGAGTTCGCGCTGCAGATTCTCCCACATGCCGAACCCGTACGGACGAACGACCACGCATCCCCGAACCGGCGAATACGAGGTTAGCTGCGCCTTAATGCAGACGGCGGTGTACCACGCTGAAAGGTCGGCCGCTTTAGGAGGAATTTCTTTAACGATGAGTTGGTTGGGAACGTCGGACATGAGCGGCCGGGGTTCGACGGCGACGGCGTGGATGCTTTCCGCCGCCGGATCAGAAGCACGCCGTATGCCGAAACTCACCCGCATCTACACGCGTACCGGCGACAACGGCACGACCGGACTCGTCGGCGGCCAACGCGTGCAAAAGAACTCCCTTCGAATCGAAACCTACGGGACGATCGACGAATGTTCGAGCGCCATAGGTCTTGCCAGGACGACGCTGCGTCCGCTTCTGGAACGCAGCCGCGCGAAGCGCCTCGACGATTGGCTTGCGTGGACGCAGGACACGCTTTTCAATCTGGGCAGCGACTTGGCAACGCTGCCGAAAGACCGGTGGGACGGCATGCCGCTGGTGACGCCGGGCGACGTTACGGCGCTCGAGCGCTCGATCGATGATGCGCAGCGAGATCTCGAACCGCTCGATACCTTCATTCACCCGGGCGGCTCGTATCCCGGCGCGTTTCTTCACTTGGCGCGAACCGTGTGCCGCCGCGCCGAACGCCTCGTGGTAAGCTTGCGCGAAAAAGACGACGGCATCTCGCCCGAAGCCGTGCAGTATGTCAATCGTCTCTCCGACGCGCTCTTCGTGTGGTCGCGCTGGATCAACGCCGAATTAGGTGAGCCCGAATATCCGTGGAATGCGAAAACGCAGCCTCCGCAGTGACTTACGCGCGCATCAGATAGCGGAACAATATTGCCAGCGTTACGGCGTCCTCGATCGCAAGGCCGGCAGCTCCGCCCAACATATCGTCGATCGCAATTCGGAGCGGTTCGATCGATTCAACATCTTCCTGCGCGCTCTCGACATGCGTCAGGGAACCGGCGAGAAACATCGCGATCGGATTAGCGACGATGGACGGGATCTCGTAAATTTCGCCGAGCGGCTCCCAGTGAGCCGCCACGATGCCTAGCTCTTCGCGAAGTTCGCGCTTCGCTGCATCGAGCGGGGTCTCGTTCTCGCCCGCGCCGCCCTTGACGACTTCGACGACCTCGCGGCGTGCCGCAAAACGAGGTTGTCTCGTAAGAATGAAGTCATCCCCGTCTTCAACCAAGACCGCGACCGGGCGCGGCGGCACGACGAGCAGATGCTCCCCGAAAACGCCGTTTGGGTGCACCATATCGTGCACTTCGACTGCTAGCCACGGATTGCGGTAGATTTCCCGGAATGCGTTACGCGTATAAGGATCCATAGCGGCCGGTTCCGGGGGGACGCGCTCCGCATCCTTGCGAACCGTCGCGAAATGTCTTTCGTCTCCCAGTTGTTTGCGACGACGAACGTCGATAAATTGCGCGAGCTTGCGTCGCGCCGGATTCTACGCCGCGCGCTCACGGCCAAGGACCTCATCGCAATAGGCCTCGGCACGATGATCGGCGGGGGAATCTTCACGACAATCGGGACCGGCGTCAAAGGCGCCGGTCCCGCCGTAATTATATCCTATCTGCTCGCCGGCGTAACGTCGTTTTTCGCGGCCTTGTGTTACGCCGAACTGGGAGCCATGGTTCCCGTAGCCGGAAGTGCCTACACCTACGCGTATGCGACCCTCGGCAAGCTGTTCGCATGGATCATCGGCTTCGCGCTGATCTTCGAATACGGCATCAGCGCGGCGCCTGTTGCGCAGCAATTCTCAGCGGCGCTCCAAGACGTGCTCAAGACCATCGGAATCGCGCTTCCGGCGTGGGCGCAGCAATCCAATTTAATCATCCACGGCCCGTGGTGGGTGCCGCAAAGCTGGGATCTGGCTCATTCGCAGGCCGACATCGTGGGCGCGTTTTTCGTCATCGGGCTCTCCGTTCTGCTCTCCGTCGGCATTCGGGAGTCGGCGACAACGAACAATATTTTCGTCGTACTGAAAATTTCAGCACTCGTGGTTTTCGTCGCGTTCGGTCTGTCGTTGTGGCACGGCGCCAATCTCTCGCATTTCAATCCCCAGGGGTTCGGCAAGATTATGCCGTTCGGCGGCGCCAGCGAATCCTCACAGCCGATCGGGATTATCGCGGTTGGGGCCTACGTCTTTTTCAGCTACATCGGGTTCGACACGGCAACGACAACCGCCGAAGAATGTAAGAATCCGCAGCGCGACGTTCCGATGGGTGTCATCGGCGCGCTCGCAATCGGAACGGTCATCTATTGCGCGACCGCCCTCGTATTGGTCGCCGCCGTCCCGTGGCAGAAAGTACCGATTAAAGATCCGCTCGTGTACGCACTGGCGCCGCTGCACATGGTCTGGCTGAATTGGGTTATTACGATCGGCGTGCTCGCGGGAACCACGAGCGTCGCCCTCAGTTCCTTGTTGGGCCAGACGCGCATATTCTACGTCATGGCCCGCGATAAGATGCTGCCGCCGCTCGTTGCGAAAATTCATCCGAAATTTCAAACACCGGTATATACGACGTTGATTACGGGGTTTGCCGTCGCAATTCTTACGATGATCGTCCCGCTCAACGAACTGCTCAATTTAGTTAATATCGGAACGCTCATCGCTTTTACCGTCGTCTGTGCCGGGGTACTCTATCTTCGCAAGCGCAAGCCGAATCTGCCGCGCTCGTTCAGAGTACCGTTCGTTCCGCTCTTTCCGATTCTCGGCATCTGTTTTTCGGTATTTCTTGCTGTCTTCGGCTTGTCCCGAATGACGTGGATATGGTTCGCCGCCGCGCTAGTCGCGGGTCTAATCTTTTTCTTCAGCTACGGATTTTGGAAATCGAACCCCGACGACGTCGTCCCCGTAGAAGAACCGGAAGCACTACGAGAGTCGGTGTAGATCCTTCCATGATCTCCCGGCTGCTTCGCGTGCATGCTACACCGAGCGGCTACTCTGCGCTTGGCGTTGCGGCGGCGCCGGCTTGTCCGATGCCGGGCGTCTGTACGTCGATTCGGGCAGTGCGCGGATCGTACGTTGCTCGCACGTCGAACGCTTCTGCGACGGGTTTCAATCCGATCATCACACGGCCTCGAACGCGGAACGGCGCGTGGCGGAGCGTGAACGCCCGGCCGTCGATTGCCGCGTGGGTGTCGCCCACTTTAATTCGCAGCGAACGGTGGCCGCGCACCACGTAAATATTGGCTCCGTCGGTACTTGTTTCGGCGCCGAGAGCATCGGCAAGCGAACGCAACGGCACGTAAGCGTGGTCTGCCGCGGTCGTGATCGGCGGCACGTCGCTATCGACTCGCTCGCCGTCGACCCGGATGATTACGGGACGCGAAAGCGCAAACATCGCCGAAGCGAGTAGCGCTACTGCGGCGGTAAGCGCTATCGTGGCGCCGTTCGGCGCTCGATACGGCATGCGTCAGGACGCAATTTCATGTGCGTACGCAGGGTATTTCTCCGCGATGACTTTCTCGATCTCGAGGCGCAGCATGCCGAGCAGTTGATCTTCGGGATAGGTTCCGACCAGCTCGCCCGCGCGATAGATGGCGCCTTTTCCCTTGCCGCCCGCAACGCCGACATCGGCCATCTTCGACTCTCCCGGACCGTTGACCACGCAGCCCATAACGGCAACTTTCACGGGCGCGGAATATTGCTTAGCGATCGCTTCTACGGAGCGTCCCAGCTCCAGAACCGAAATCTCCGCGCGACCGCACGAAGGGCATGCGGTAATTTCGAATCCTTTTTCGCGCAAGCCAAGCGATTTAAGAATGCCCCAGCAAACGGGAACCTCTTCGACGGGATCGGCAGCAAGCGAAACCCGGATCGTATCGCCGATTCCTTCAAAGAGCAGAATGCCGAGGCCAATCGACGATTTTATCGTGCCGTCACGCAGCATCCCCGCTTCAGTAATCCCCAGGTGCAGCGCGTACGGCGTTGCCCGTTCGCGAAGCCGCTTATCCATCAAGCGATAGGCGGCGACCGTCGTTACGACATCGTGCGCTTTAAGGGAGATCGCGATGTCGTCGTGCCCGTGTTCTTCCAGCATCGCAACGTGACGCAGCGCCGACTCGACCATAGCTTCGGCACTCAATCCGAGCAATTTTTCCAGGTCCGGCGCGAGCGATCCCATGTTGACGCCTACGCGAATCGGAATGCCCCGTTCTTTCGCTGCGGTGACGACTTCGGCAACCTTCTTCGCATCGCGAATGTTGCCGGGATTCAAGCGCAATTTCGCAACGCCCGCGTCGATTGCTGCAAGCGCCATGCGATGATCGAAATGAATGTCCGCGACAATCGGCACCGGCGAACGATGCACGATCGCGGGCAGACCGGCCGCATCGGGCGCGTCTTTCACGGTGACGCGTACGACCTCGCAGCCTTCCATTGCGAGTGCGTATATTTGTTCCAGTGTTTTATCGGCGTCCGCCGTGTCGGTCGTCGTCATCGACTGCACGACGATCGGAAAGTCGCCCCCCATCCAGACGCTTTTCGCATCGGATTTGCCGGTTTTATTTTGAAGGAATATCGGCTTGCTCTTGCGCCGCAGTCGGATCACGGCTAAAGAACTCCCTTTCCGGAGACGATGCGCACGATATCGTGAAACGCAACAAGCAGCATAAGCGCCATGAGCGCAGCTAAGCCGGTAATATGCACCATCGCTTCTTTTTCGGGATCGACGGGCTTACCGCGCAGCATCTCCGCGACGATGAAGGCCGCGCGCCCTCCGTCGAGCGCGGGAATGGGAAGCAAATTGAAAAGCCCCAGCGCGAATGATATCGTCGCGGCGAGCGTTAGATACGGGCCCCATCCAAAGTCTTGCACGACCGTTGCGGCCTGGCCCATTCCGATCGGCCCGGAGACTTGACTGGCGTACGTCGTAAATTTTGTGGCCAGCAAACCGATGCTCATAAACGTATTGCCCGCAATATTATAAAACTCTAGGCCGCTGTCTTTGACGGACTCGAGAATCCCGACGCGTTCGAACGCCGGCTCCGGAACGAACCCGATGCATCCCTGACGCGCGTTCTGCGGACATGGAACGGGTACGACGTGTATCGTTTTCGTCGTGCCTGCGCGCAAGTATGTGACGTCGATATGTTTCCCAAGCGACCGATGGATTTCGTCGATGAGAGCGCTTGCCGCCGTGACGGCTTTGCCCTCGATGGCAAGCGACACGATGCGATCTCCGGGCCGAAGACCGTTGGCTGCGGCCGGCGTGTTGGCGACGACTTGCGTGACGATTGCGGCGCCCACTTTATCGCTCGGAACGCCGAACGCAAGTGCGCCGATAAGCAGAATAGCGAACGCGAGAACGAAATTTGCCAGCGGCCCGGCGAGAACGATCCCCAGACGTTGCCAGGTGGACTTCGCTTGGAAGTTGACGGAGCCGGCAGGTATCGCGCCTTGAGTCCGGGCTTGGGCCTGGAAATCGCGCTGCTGCTCGGCCTCCGAAGTCTTGCCGTCCTCGCCCTCCATCGCGCAGTAGCCGCCGATCGGAAGCGCGCGAATGGAATACAGCGTTCCGCTGCGTTTGCTCGTCCATCCGACGATCTTGGGTCCCATGCCGATGGCGAATTCGTTGACGCGAACGCGGCTGCGGCGGGCGACCACGAAGTGACCGTATTCGTGCAGCAGCACGAGGAGGCCGAGCATGACGAGAAACGTGAGCACTTTTTCGAAGGAGGCGATCGAACTCGAGCTTAGCAAAACTTTAAAAACCCTCTACTGCTTCCGCGGCGGCTTGGCGCGCTTTCCGGTCGGCGTCCCGCACGGCGTCGAGACTTAACCGTTCCTGCGGCACCCGTTCCATCACGCCTCCAACGATTTGCGCAATCGCCGGAAGTGCGATCTTGCCATCTAAGAACGCCCGCACGGCGATTTCGTTTGCGGCGGAAAGCACCGCAGGCACGACACCGCCTCGTTCGAGCGCATCATACGCCAGGCCCAGGCACGGAAAGCGTTCGCGATCCGGCGCCTCGAAATCATAACGTAACCCCGCGACGCCGGGATTCGCTCCCAGCTCCCCGAGCACGTCCGATTCCAGCATGCCCGTTTTCGCTTGCGGGAGCGGAGCGCGTTTGAGCCGCATCGGATAGGCCAGGGCGTACCCGATCGGCACGCGCATATCGGGCGAGCAAAGCTGCGCTTTCAGACTGCCGTCGCAAAACAGCACGAACCCGTGCGCGATCGACTGCGGGTGGACGACCACGTCGATGCTGCTTCCCGGCACCCCGAAAAACCGGCTCGCCTCGATGACCTCGAGCCCCTTGTTCATGAGCGTGGCGGAGTCGATTGTGTTCTTCGCCCCCATGCGCCAAGTCGGATGAGCCAGCGCATCCGCCACGGTTGCGTACGCGATCTCGGCGCTGCTGCGGTTGCGAAACGGGCCTCCTGACGCCGTAAGGATGATCCGATTGACCGATGCCGAGTCTTCGCCCGCAAGGCACTGGAAGATCGCGCTGTGCTCGCTATCGACGGGCATCACGTTTGAACCGCGCCTGCGCGCACGGTCCATCAACAGCTCGCCCGCCGCCACGATCAGTTCCTTGTTTGCTACCGCAATATCGATGCCGCGGTCGACGGCGGCGAACACGGCATCGAACGCAACGGCGCCGTCCGTTGCGGCGAGCACGATATCGGCCCCGCTATCCGTTGCGACGCGCATCAGCCCCTCCGCGCCCTCCGTAGCGGTCG
>JALYTY010000010.1 GCA_030854045.1 Vulcanimicrobiota bacterium
CCGGGCCAGCACGCCGACTCAGACACATACTCGGCAATCCGCTTTACGCCCTCGCGCACGCGATCGATCGGCGCAACCCAGCTCAAGCGAAGCCAGCCTTCAAAACATGCACCGAACGCGGAGCCCGGAATAGCCAAAACGTCGCGCCGAGCAAGCAAAGCCAGAGCGCCGTCGAGCGACGCCGTGCCGCGCGGCAGTTGCACGCAGGCATAAAAGCTGCCCTCGGGCCGAAGGTACCGCATACCGCTGGACGACAATGCGTCGACAACCCCGGCATGCTGCGCAGCGTACCACCCTGCGTGTTCCGAGATGCCGTCCTTGGTGCGGAATATGCTCAGCGCGACTTGCTGCGCAAACGTGTCGGCACACGATGTCAGCCAAGCGTGAGCTTTAATTGCCTGATCGATAAACGCTTCAGGGCCAATGATCCAGCCCAGCCGAAGGCCTGTCAGCGCGTTGCTCTTGCTTACTGAATTCGTCACGATCGTGTGCGGGTAGATCTGCGCGAGATACGCTTCGTCGTTCACGAAGGTTTGCTCGCGATAGATTTCGTCGTGAACGAGCCACGTCGGGCCGCCGCTTCGGCTTTCCAGTGCGCGCACGAGCTTTTCGGCTTCATCCCGGTGCAGCACGCGTCCCGTCGGGTTGTTTGGAGAACAGATAACGATCGCGCGCGTCTTCGGTGTGAGGGCCGCGATAATGCGCTCGGCGTCGATTCCAAAATCGTCCGCATCGTTCATCTCCACCGCCCGCGCGACGATTCCCTCAAGCCGCGCCATCTTCGCATACGACGGAAAGGCCGGCTCCACAACGAGCATCTCGTCACTGTCCGGATCGAGCAGCGTCTTGATCGCAACGTACATGGCTTCTTGCGAACCGGTCGTCACGCACACATTTTCGGCACGATCCAGACTGGGGTAGGCATAATGGTGCGCGATGGCCGCGCGCAAGTCGCGATCGCCTGCATTCTGGCTGTACTTAATGCCATGCTTCATCACGTACGCCATGGCGCATTCCAAGTGCATCGGGTTCGGCATCAGCGACGGTTCGCCCAACCCGAGATCGATCGTCGTCGGTCGCCGTTGCGCCGCAACTTCCCGGATCAGAGAACCCTCGATTTCCAGCACTCTGGGATTCAAGCGGCAACCTCATAATCGCGCAGCGCGGCATTCAGCGACGTTTTGAGATCGGTCGATGCGTCCCGCGTTCCGATGATCAGCGCACACGGCACCTGGTACTCGCCCGCAGCGAAGCGCTTCGGCATCGTGCCCGGTATTACGACCGCTCTGGCCGGTATGCGGCCGCGCGACGTAACGGGCTCCGCGTTGCGAACGTCCACGACGGGCGTGCTCGCCGTAAGCACGACGCCCGCGCCCAAGACTGCTCCTTCGCCGACGTGCACGCCTTCGACAACGATGCAGCGCGAACCGACGAAGGCGCCGTCTTCAACAATGACGGGCGATGCCTGCGGCGGCTCGAGCACGCCGCCGATGCCAACGCCTCCAGAGAGATGCACGTTGCGCCCAATCTGCGCGCACGATCCGACCGTAGCCCACGTATCGATCATGGTGCCTTCATCCACATAGGCGCCGATGTTGACGAACGACGGCATCAAGATGACGCCGCGCCCGAGGAAACTGCCGAACCGCGCCACGGCCGGCGGCACGCACCGAACCCCTATCTCCTCGAAGTTTCTCTTTAGCGGCAGCTTGTCATAGCAGACGATCGCGTCGCGAGCGCGATCGCCGATCCATCCAACGTCCCGCCGCTTGAAATACAGCAGGATCGCGCGCTTGACCCATTGATTCGTCTGCCACGTTCCGTCGTCTCGCGGCTGTGCGGTGCGGATAATGCCCGCATCGAGCGCCGCAATCGCGACTTCGACGATCTCGCCGTCACTCGAACGGAGATCGCCTTTGCCGGCGGCAAGAGCGTCGATCTGCGCGTGCATTCCTTCGGTGTCCATGCCGGGCGTACGCTTTCGTGCCGTGCGCATGCATCCTTGCGGGCATCGGCGGCCTTCTTCGGGTAAGACATGCACCATGGAACCCGAATACCGCCTTCCCCTTGCGCCGCACTGTCGAAGGAGCCGCCGTGCCAAACTCGCCGATTGACGAGCAACGCGTCAATGCGATTCGTTTTCTCGCCGTTGACGCCGTTCAAAAAGCAAACTCCGGCCACCCGGGAATGCCGCTCGGAGCGGCGCCGATGGCCTACGCTCTCTGGTCGCGCCACATGCGTTTCAATCCCGCAGACCCTCACTGGTTCAATCGTGACCGCTTCGTGCTCTCTGCGGGACACGGCTCGATGCTGCTCTATGCCATGCTCTACTTGACCGGTTACGCGGTTTCGCTTGACGACCTTAAGAACTTCCGCCAACTCGATAGCAAGACGCCGGGACATCCCGAAGTCGGACACACGCCGGGCGTCGAAGCGACCACCGGTCCCTTGGGCCAAGGCGTTGGTAACGCCGTCGGCATGGCGATCGCCGAAGCACATCTGGGAGCCGTCTACAACCGGGACGATGCCCGCATTGTCGATCACTTTACGTATTGCATCTGCGGCGACGGCGATTTTATGGAAGGAATCAGTCAGGAAGCGATCTCCCTTGCCGGGCATCTTCGTCTCGGCAAACTAATCGTGCTCTACGACGACAATCGCGTGTCGCTCGCAGGCCCGACGGATATCACCTTCACGGACGATGCATGCGCGCGTTTCGACGCGAGCGGTTGGCACACGCAGACGGTCGACGTGACACATTCGAACGACGCCGACGCGCTCGACCAGGCGATCACCGTTGCAAAAAACGTCACCGATCGCCCGTCGATGATCGCGGTGCGAACGCACATCGGTTTTGGATCACCGCTGCAAGACACGTTCAAGGCTCACGGTGAGCCGCTAGGCCCCGAGAACGTCAAGAAAACCAAATCGGAACTCCGATGGCCAATCGATCGCGATTTCTACGTTCCCGATGACGTTTTAGCGTTTTATCGCGACCTTGGGAAAAAAGGCGGGGTCGAACAAGCGAACTGGCAGCGCACGTTCGATGATTGGAAATCGGCGAATCCCGATATGGCCAAACAGTTGCAGCGGGCGCTGGATGGCGCGTTGCCCGCATCTTTGCCGTGGCCCACGTTTACCGCCGAGAACGGTAACGTCGCGACACGCGACGCCGGTGGAACGGTAATGAACGCAATCGCCGCGGCTCTTCCCGAACTCGTCGGCGGTTCCGCAGATTTAGACCCGTCCACGAAGACGTACCTCAAGAACCAGGGCGACTTTGAATTTGCCGCCTACTCCGGACGCAACATTCATTACGGCGTGCGCGAGCACGGCATGGCAGCGGCCACCAACGGTATCGCGCTGCACGGCGGCCTGATGCCATTTGCGGCGACGTTCTTTAATTTCGTCGATTATTGTAAGCCGGCACTGCGCTTGTGCGCGTTGAGCGAACTGCACGCAATCTTCGTCTTCACGCACGATTCGGTCTTTCTCGGCGAGGACGGCCCCACACACCAGCCGATCGAGCAGTTGGCGATGCTGCGTGCGACGCCGCGCGTCAACGTCGTTCGGCCGGCCGATGCGCTAGAAACGCTGGAGGCCTGGAAACTCGCGATCGATCCGAAGAGCGGCTGCCCATGGGCAATAGTTCTCACGCGGCAGAAAGTGCCGTTCTTAGGCGCGCGTACAGCCGACGTACGTCGCGGCGCGTACGTCATCGCCGATGTGGAGGCGACGCCCGACCTCTTGCTGCTGGCGACCGGCTCCGAGGTATCGCTTGCAATCGATGCAAAGAAAACGCTCGACGAACGCGGGGTAAAAACGCGCGTGGTCTCCATGCCCTGCTGGGAACTCTTCGACAAACAACCCCAAGAGTACAGGGACAGCGTCCTTCCGCCAAGCGTGACGGCTCGCATGTCCATTGAAGCCGCATCGACGTTCGGCTGGAGCAAATACGTCGGCGACCGGGGGCATGCTTTCGGTATCGATCACTTCGGAAATTCGGGGCCGATGGCCGACGTCGCGAAGAAGTTGGGGTTCACTTCAGAGAATATCGTTACACGCGTGCTCGATACTTTTGCACTTGCAACTCGCTAGGAGAATGTAGTGGATAACCAACTCAAA
>JALYTY010000026.1 GCA_030854045.1 Vulcanimicrobiota bacterium
GCCGCGTGGTCGAAGCGGCGTGCTGGGCGCATGTGCGGCGCAAGTTTGTCGACCTGCACGAACTGCACCACTCACCGATCGCCGCGCAGGCGCTCGAACGCATCGGCGCATTGTACGCAGTTGAAAGGCATGAGCCGCAGAGGCAATTGCTGGGACAATGCGGTCGTCGAGAGTTTTTGGCCTTCACTGAAGGCGGAGCTTTTCGCAGATTACGAGATTACGTCCCAGCGACGCGTGAGGAAGCGCGTAAGATGATATTCGAATGGATAGAAATCTGGTACAATCGGCAACGTATTCATTCAGCGCTCGGCTATCTCACGCCGGAGCAGTTTGAACTGAAGAACGGTAGCTTAACTACTTGTCCATGAAACCGGGTCAACTCCACACCTTTCTGGCCCTCCGTCTGGAGTGACCTATCTGAGTGTCCATAAAACCGGGTCAAGCCCACCCTGGTGAGCATCGCCGCATATAACCACGCGCTTTTGCGTGGCGACGTGGTTCGAATCATGGCGTAGGAGTGTGATCAGTACTTGCGGACCACGTGTTACACATGCTCTGAACCATCATCTTGCTGCTGATCCGGCGCGGAAGGCTTTGGCGTGCTGTTGAAGCGTTGGTCCAATCGTAGAGGCGGGAAGCCAACGATATCGTAGGTTGCCGAGGCGATACCTATCCCTGCCTTGTCAAATTCGCGCAGGATGTCGCGCGACATCGCGTCTTTAAGGTCTCGAATGTTGCGGTCATGCGCTACAAAACGCAGCGCTAACTCTAGCCAGTTGTCGGTAATGCGATAAAATACCCGTGGTTCAAGATCCTCGATTGGTATCGCATAGCGGCGAAGCATCATGTCCACGGCGGCCCTGCCTAGTTGCTGAACGCTCTGAGTATGTCTAGCTGCAGCGTCGAGAAGAATTTGTTCCGCGCGAGTGCGATCGTCAGCATAAGCTATGGGTACATGAATCTCATCCCAAATGTATGGAAAATCACGGCTATAGTTGAAGACCGGCTCGTCAAAAATTTGCCCGTTCGCCACACTGACGAGCCGGCCGGTGTATTGGCGTCCCATGACCCACGTGGTAGAAGCATAGGCACGAACTGAAGGCAGTTGGCCGATTTCCATGATCGTAGTGAACAGAAAGTCTAGGGCGATCACGTCCCCTCGAACTCCTCCCATCGCAATTCGATCACCGACGTTAAAAGTATTTCCACGAAGAATAACGATATAGCCGGCCAGAGATAATATGACCTTTTGTAAGGCAAACGCTAATCCGGCGGTTACAAGGCCAACGGCGATTCCTAGATTCGACGGATTGTCAAACCAGACCGAAAGCAACACGACAAGAAAGAGCAAAGCCGTGCTGAGGTTGACTGCCTGCCGAGTCCAAAAACGGGTGCGGGTCTGACCATGGCCCGAGAAAAGGCGGCGGGCAAACTGTTGGAGCATCCAACGAAGAATCGCCACGACGATAAAGAGGCCGACGGTGAAAAGGAGTTTCTCACCGACCTGAGCATTCACTCCGATCAGTTTTATGCCATACAACTCCACGCGTCTTATACCAACGGATTGCGAATGGTTGACGTGTCTCGCGCGGCATCATTCTGAGCGCACGCGTGCTTAGGCGTCTCAACGACGAGGTCGACGGCCGCTGGCCGCTGCTTTCGGCTGCGCTCGCCGTCGATGTCCAGTGACATCCCAACGGGAAGTACCAAGCATGTGAGTGAGAGCAGGAACGCAGCGGCGTTATCTGTCGCATATCCGACGGTCGCAAATTGGCCGGACATGGACCAGTAAAGTGCCGCCAAACACGCTGCAGCGAAAGCGCCGATGCGTGTACCAAAGCCGAGGATCAACGACAGGGCGATCAACAGTTCGCCGTAAGGCAATATCGTTGCGAACAGCGCGAGGTGCGGTTGGATGGTGCCGATCAAAATTCCCGATACGTTCCTGAACTCGCCTGAATCGAAACGGTAACAAGGCGATCGACGCTACCGTCCGGGCTGGTGAAACGCGGCTCGATCATCTTCTGCAACGCATGCGAGAGCCAGAACACCCCCATATAAATTCGAATGATGGTAAGCCATAACGTGTACGGACGTCGCACACCGATCATGCAACAGACCTCCCCTCGTAGTATACACTACGGAGTTGATCGCTCCTATGCATTGTAGGGCACGGATGTTGAGACCCGAATTTACGAAGAGATCGTGTGGAAGCGCACGGACCTAGCTGCCGCCAGCCTGGTCCGGAAGTCGCTTTAGAACCTGCAGTCCAGAAGGAGCGCAATGATGGCCGAGTTTGCTAGCGTCGTGCGACGGTTTTCGGCGTTCCTAGCGCAGACACCGATGAATCAAGCGCAACGTATGGCGTTAACCAACGAGATATACAAAGACAGCATATTGTCATTCAACTTTGCGATTCTTTTACTCTCATCAGCCGCAATTGCAACGTTCGGCTTGCTAGAAAACAACGCTGCCGTGATAATCGGCGCTATGATCATCGCTCCGCTAGTGCTGCCGATCCAGTCCCTAGCATTGAGTGCCGTAAAAGGGGATGCGAAGGTATTTCGCAACGGGGCACTTATGATACTATGTGGTACGGCGGCAGCGATTTTGCTCGCTGGCATTCTTTCATTGGTGGCCGGTATCCCGGACTATGGCAGTGAGATTGTCGCGCGTTCAAAACCAACGTTGCTTGACCTTGCAATCGCCGTTGCGGCTGGTGGAGTCGGTGGCTTCGCTAGAGTCCGGCCCGCAATTGCGGCCACGCTAGCTGGGACTGCGATTGCCGTAGCTCTGATGCCACCCCTTTGCGTGATAGGGATCGCCCTTGCGCACGGCGATGGAAGACTTGCGTACGGTTCAACCCTGCTTTACGGCGCAAACCTCATTGGAATCACCCTCGCAAGTATGGTCGTCTACCAAATCGCGGGCCTCGGAGTTCGGCGCAACGCTCACCGCGCAATCGTGACCGCATTGGTCTTCCTGCTAATATTGGGTGTTCCACTCGGTGCGGGTTTTTTTGCACTTGTACGTGAGGCGCGCGTCGAATTCACTCTCAAGCATGAACTACTAACCAATACGCAAACGTTTCATCGGGTCGGCTTAGTGAAAATGGACTTTGATTGGCTTACTACGCCTCCCCAAGTTACACTTCTTGTGAGATCTGCAGATCCGATAACCCCTAGCCAGGTCGAAGCGTTAGAAGATTTCGCGCGTGACAAGACTGGGCGGTCATTTAAATTGGTCTTTGAAGTGACCCCCTTGGTCGAGGTGACGGGGAGTGCAGATCCGTCTCAATAACACCATTAGTCGGCACCGCGCTCGGTGAATCTCATCAGAAAAGCCGTCGCGAAGCACGGCTGCCGGTGCGAAAGTTTTCAGTCTGAGTGAGAGCACGCGCCGCACGGATCACAAGACGTTTTGACGACTATACTCATCGCAGAGACTTGACCTTTTGAACTCCAACAGGATTCCGGTGTTGGGTAGACGGACAGGGGCGCGGTGGACATTACGGCGCTCGACGGTCGAGGCTTCGCTAAGTTTCTGACGGCCGGCACCTATTTTTTACGGCAGTACCGCCAGACCCTCAACGATCTTAATGTCTTTCCCGTGCCCGATGGCGACACGGGCACGAACATGTATTTGACCGCGCGCTCGGCCATGCTGGAAGCCGCGAAGTATCCTACTACGTCCTTGGCCGAAGTCACCGCCGCGGCCGCCCAAGGAAGCTTGATGGGTGCGCGAGGGAATTCGGGCGTGATCGTTTCACAGATGCTGCGGGGCTTCGCGCACCACGTACGCCATCGCAGCGAGATCGATACATTCATGTTTGCTACCGCAATGCGCGAGGGCGTTGCGGCGGCTCGCCAAGCGTTGGTGCGGCCGGTCGAAGGAACGATCATTTCGGTCGCGCAGGCGGCCGCGGATTCCGCATACGCTCTTGCCCTGCACGAGCGGGATTTTTATCGGCTGGCCTCGGTAGTCGTACGATCCGCGAACGAAGCGCTGGATCGAACGCCCGATCAGTTGCCGGTGCTTAAAGAGGCGGGCGTAGTCGATTCGGGCGGCGCCGGTTTCGTGTACTTCCTTGAGGGCATCCTGCGCTTTCTTCCCGATGTCAAAGTGCATGCGACGGCGTTTCCGCGGCGTCCGGTCAAGGCGGGCGCTTTCACGCAGACGCAGCGCGTCGGCGAAAACAAATTCTGCACGGAGTTCGTCATCGAAGATGCGACGTGCAGCGCCAATGAATTGCGGCGCCATCTGGAGCCGCGAGGGGAGTCACTGATTGTCATCGGCGATCCGCCGACGATCAAGGTGCACGTTCACACCGACAATCCGGAGAAGGTCTGCGATATAGCGGCTCGATACGGAAGTCTTACACGGCGCAAAGTCGACAACATGGAACAGCAGCACAACCTGCTGGTTGTCGAAAAACCCGATGTCGTGCGTTCCATCGTGGCGGTCGTTCCCGGACCCGGGTTCGGGCGAATCGTACGTGAGCTGGGAGCCGAAGTGACGGTTGATGGAGGGAAAAATCCGAGCGTTAGGGACCTGTTGCTGGCAGTCAACAAGACACTGGGCGCAACGGTCTATGTTTTCGCCAACGATAAGAATGTCGTCCTCGCCGCTCGCGAAGTCGCAAAACTTAGCGACCGCGCCGTGCACGTCGTTCCGACGGCGGACATCATCGGCGGCATCGCGGGTCTCTTCGAGATTGGAGCCTCGAACGGCGCTGAGGATACCGTCGATACCATCATGCAAGCCGCCGGGCGCGTTCGCAGCGCGCGTGTGTTTCTCGCGGGCAAGGATGCGAACATGCAGGGAGTCAGCATCGCGCGCGGGCGCCCCATTGCGAATTACGATGGAACGATGTGCGCGGGCGAGTCACTGGTCGATGCCGCGGTTCAAGTACTTGAAGCGATGGGCGCGCAACGCGGCGGCCTCGTCACGTTATATTATGGCGGCGTTCAAAAGGAAAAGGATGCGCAACGCTTGAGCGAAGAGTTGACGGAGCATTTCTCTCTTGCCGATGTGGAATATTACTACGGCGGCATGAAGGATGCGGAGTATTGGATTTCGCTCGATGACTAAGCCACGAATCGCGATCGACGCAATGGGCGGCGATCGTGCGCCCGGGGAGATCGTTGCCGGTGCGCTCCTAGCGGCGCAGGAATATCGGGAAGCGGAGCTGACGCTCGTCGGAGACGAAGCCGCCATCCGCTTGCTTCTGGGAGGCCGCGATGCAGCACGCATCGCCGTGGTTCATGCTGCCGACGCGGTTCCTATGGATCAGCACGCATCCCAGGCACTGAGATCGGCGGACCGCACGTCGCTTGGCGTCGCGGTAAACCTAGTGAAGAGCCGCCAAGCCGACGCGGTCGTTTCCGCCGGGAATAGCGGCGCCTTTCTCGCAATCGCGCTCATCAAACTGCGAACCATCGAAGGGATCGCTCGTCCCGCCATTGCGACGGTATGGCCCGCGCTCGATGGCCCGACCGTGCTGCTCGATTCCGGCGCCAACGTCGACTGCCGTCCCGAGTGGCTCGAACAATTCGCAATAATGGGATCCGCGTACGCGACAGCGGTACTTGGAATCGAACGTCCCCGCGTCGCCATCCTTTCCGTCGGCGAAGAACGATCGAAAGGCAACGCGCAAGTGCTGGAAACGGTCGCATTGCTGGAGAAATCGACGCTGAACTTTATTGGGAATATCGAAGGCAAAGATATGTTTCACAATGCTGCAGACGTTATTGTGGCAGACGGATTCGTCGGTAACGTCGTGCTCAAAACAGGCGAAGGCATGGTATCGGCGATGGGAGAGGTCATCAAAGATACGCTGCTCGGCGGTAACATCGTGACGAAGGTAGGCGCGGCGTTGCTCGCACCCGCGCTGCGCGGGCTGCGACGAAAGTTCGACTACGAAACCTACGGCGGCGCGCCGCTTTTGGGTCTGCGAGGCAACTGTATCGTGACGCATGGACGCGCTAGCCGAAGCGCCGTCAAACACGCGATCGGCGCGGCGATTGCGGAAGTGGAACACGACGTCATCGGAAAGATCTCAGAGCGCATCACTCCGCATCTCGTGCGTCTGTAATAAGGCCGGCGTGGCAATCGCAATTGTAACCGACAGCACGTCGGATATCGTTCCCGAGCGCGCTCGAGAAATCGACGTTTCGATCGTCCCGCTCCTCGTGATTTTCGGCGATCGAAGCTATCGCGATTATATCGATCTGAGCCGCGCGCAGTTTTATGAAAAGCTCGAAACGCAAAGCGCGCTTCCGATAACGTCTCAGCCGACCTCGCAGATGTTCGAGGACGCATTCCGGCCGCTCGTCGAAGCGGGGTCGAGCATACTGTGCATTACAGTTTCCTCACATCTCTCCGGGACGATCAACGCCGCGCGCGCCGCAAAAGAACGATTTCCCGGCGCCACGATCGAAATCTACGATTCTCTCACTGCCGCAGGCGGCTTAGGAATGATGGTCATGCGTGCGGCGAATCTGCGAACGCTCGGCGCGGGCATGCCGGAGATCCTTGCCATTCTGGATCGCGAGCGCGCGACGCAGCGACTCTATGCGTGTTTGCCGGACCTCTCGCATCTAGCGCGTACCGGCAGAATCGGCAAAGCCAAAGCCGCGCTTGGGACGCTGATGAAGATCGTGCCGGTTCTCTCTCTTAAGGACGGTTCCGTAAACGCGGAAGCGCAGGTGCGCACGTTTGCGCGCGCTCAAGAAACGATGCTGAACCTTGCCGTCGCCGCTGCGCCCGACGTAACGAAGACGCGATTTCTCGTTATGCATACAAACGCGCTGCCGCTCGCGCAGGCCGTCTTGGAGAAGCTTCGCGTTCGACTGCATGGCGTCACGCCGCGAACGCTGGATATTATCGAGGCGGGACCCGTTATCGCTACCCACGGCGGCCCGGGAGCGGTCGGCATCTTCGTCGCGATCGAGCAATAGCGGGTTAGGATTCGTGGGTGTTGCCATAGTTACCGATAGCGGTTGCGATCTCTCTCACGATCAGGCACGCCGTCACGGCATCAGCATCGTACCCGTGTATCTGCTCTTTGGTACCCAGCGCTTTCGCGACGGCATCGATCTCGACCGCGGGGAGTTTTATCGTCGTATAGCGATCGAAACGGTCCGCACGGAAGCGCCGGCCTCCGACGATTTCAAGGCCGCGTTTTTGTCCTGCATGGCAAAGGGCGACGATGTGGTATGCATCACGCTCTCGTCGCAATTTTCTCTTTCGTATGCTAACGCGAAAGAAGCCGCTGCGGATTGTGGCGGGCGCGTAGTGGTAATCGACACACGCGCCGCGAGCGGTATCCAAGTGCTCTTCGCGCTCTATGCGGCCGAACTTGTTCGCGAAGGAGCCTCCGCGCTCGAGATTGCGGCGGTGGTGGCGCCGCAGCCGCTGCAGGCCCTGTCGTATTTCGCCGTTCCCGATATGCGGCAGCTTGCCGAGAGCGGACGCGCGCCTAAAGCGCTGGTAGCGCTCGGGGCAATGCTCAACGTAAGCTTGATTTTAAAAATTAACGAAGACGGCGCCATCGCGCCGGCGGGCCAAAGCCGCTCATTCGAAAAGACGTGTGAAATAATGGTGGACGCGGTCGCGCGTACGATCGCATTCTCCAAAAGCGCTAGGATCGCCGTCTCTCACGCGCGGGCTCCCGATACGGCGATCGGTTTGCTTGCGTCGCTGCGAGCGAAGTTGGGTCGGCCGCCGGCATATGCAGCCATTAACGAAACGGCATCGACCATTGCGGCACATCTCGGCTGCGGCGCGGTCGGCATCTTTGCGATCGTGCCGTAGCAACGGTGAGCCTCGGAATCTACGTTCACCTTCCCTTTTGTCCGTATATCTGTCCGTATTGCGATTTCGCGAAGTGGCCCATGCGCCGCACTGCCGCTACGCGATATCTGCAGGCACTCTATGCGGAACTCGATCGCGAGCAATCCGCACCGGCGGAGACGATATTCTTGGGAGGCGGAACGCCCAATGCATACGATGCGCAAGAAGTCGTCGATCTGGTGCAGCGGTTGCGCGCCCGCTTCTGTGCGCAGGAGATGCGGGAAATCTCAATTGAGGTAAATCCGGAACTGGTGCGGGACGGCGACTTCGAGCGGTATCGCAGCGCCGGCGTTAATCGCGTCTCGATCGGGGTTCAGTCCTTTGATGCCGCAGAGATTGCTACGCTCGGACGCAAACATACCCGTTCCGATATTGCGCGAGCGGTATCGGCAGCGAGGCGTTCTTCGATCCCGTCAATTTCCATCGATTTGATGTTTGCCGTACCGGGACAGACGGCTGCCTCGTGGCGCCGATCGCTTGAGACGGCGATATCCCTGGATGTCGATCACGTCTCGACGTACGGTCTGACGATAGAAGAAGGTACGCCGTATGCGGCATGGGCAGCGCGGCAGCCCCGTGCCTTTATGGACGACGGCGGAGAGGCCGAGTTGTACGAGATCGTCATTGCTATGCTCGGGGCCGCGGGTTACGAACACTACGAGATCAGCAATTTCGCCCGTCCCGGGCACGAGAGCGTGCACAACGCGAACTATTGGGCAAATGGTGAGTACATCGGGCTCGGCGTTGGGGCAGCCTCCTACCGGAACGGAACCCGGAGCGTGCATACCCGCGATCTCGGTCAGTACGTAGCGGCGGCAACGTCCGGGAGTGAAATTCCGGGCGAAAGCGAGCATCTAAAGGGGCTGCAAAAAGTTGGAGAAGCTATTATGCTGGCGCTAAGAACGTCGCGCGGCGTCGAACTTGCATCGTTTGCGAAGCGCTACGGCGTTGACGTGCCTCTCCGATATGCACCCGTGGTGCGGGAATTTCACGAGGCCGGACTCCTCGAAGTTGACGAGAGGAGCATACGGTTGACGCAGCGGGGCCGCTTCCTGGCAAACGACGTATGCGGAGCATTTGTAACATTCGAGTAGGCAATATTTCAGGCGCAATTCTTCGCAGTCTCTTTGCGGTCGTTTTTGCGATCGCGGGGTTTCTGCTGGGCCGTGAAACCTACATAAACGTTCTCTCGCCGCATTTCGCAAACGAAGGCCTGCAACTCACGTTCTTGTTCCTTTCACCCGCGATTGGAGCGGTGATCGGTCTGCTGCTCGCGCCCCTCGTGCAAACGTTTTTTGAAGACGAACTGACGCTCGTCGAAGGTGCAATGGAACGCCTATCGCCGGCGGAGATTGCCGGCGGAGCGGTCGGCCTCATCGTTGGACTCGGCATCGCGCTGCTGCTCAAATCGATTTTCTTCGAATTCAGTGCGATTGCGGGGCGGGCTGGCAGCTACGTCGGTATCGTGCTGTACCTGATCGTCGCCGCATTCTTTGCCTACCTGGGAGCGCGCGTCGGTTCTAAGACCAAGCTCCTTCCGCTCCAAGGAGGCGCCCCGCGTAAGAGCGGCGGCATTGCGAAAATCGTCGACACGTCGGTCATTGTGGACGGCCGTATCGTGGAGATCGTGCAGAGCGGTTTTTTAGAGGGGCCGCTGGTCGTGCCGAGATTCGTTTTGCGCGAGCTTCACACGATCGCCGATTCCGTCGATTCCCTCAAACGAACGCGCGGTCGAAGGGGATTGGACGCTTTAAGCCGGCTGCAAGAGATCAGCACGCTCGATATCAGCGAGCGCGACTACGACGATCTACCGGCCGGAAGCGTGGATCAAAAACTCGTTCGGCTCGCTAAAGAACTCGATGGGCGCCTCATCACGAATGATTACAATTTGAACCGCGTTGCGCACGTTGAAGGCGTCGCAGTGCTCAACATCAACGAGCTTGCAAACGCGGTAAAGCCGATCGTCCTGCCCGGCGAAGAGTTGCACGTTCAAGTGATGCGCGAGGGCAAAGAACTCAATCAAGGCGTCGGCTACCTCGACGACGGAACGATGATCGTGGTGGAACAGGGCCGTCGCCTCATTGGCGAAACGACGGACGTTATCGTCACGAGCGTTCTCCAAACCGTTGCGGGACGCTTGATCTTCGCTCGACCGAAGTACGGTAGATAAGGAGCATCGTGATCTGGGGTGCCATCATCGTCGCAGCCGGACGCGGAACGCGCTTCGGCCGTCCGAAGCAGTTTGCCGAAGTAGCCGGTCTCCCGCTCGTCGGATGGTCGCTGCGGACGTTTGCAGCGATGCCCGAAATCGCGCATATTGCCGTCGCAACCGAACCGGAATGGATCGAACCGATGCGCAAGCTGGCTGCTGCGCTCGTTGCAAAGCAAACGGTCGCTGTCGTGCGAGGCGGAACGACGCGGCGGGAAAGCGTTCGAAGCGCTCTGGACGCGCTCGATCGGGAGTGCAATGCGGTATTCGTTCACGACGGCGCTCGACCGCTCGTACACGCCGGCGACGTGCGCGCCGGAATGGCAAAAGTTCGGCGGGGCTACGCTTCCATACTCGCGGCTCCAGTTATCGACACGATCAAACAGGTCGATGCGACGCGCGGGATCGTGCGTGAAACGCTCGATCGGGCAGGGCTTTGGGCCGCCCAAACGCCGCAATTCGCGATGCGCTCCGATCTCGAACGCAGCCACGAGCAAGGGCAATCCGACGCGACGGACGATGCCGTCTTACTGGAACGGATCGGCATTGAAGTTTCAATCGTTCCAGCGACCGGCGAGAATTTCAAGGTAACGAATCCCGGCGACGTGGAGCGCGCCGAGGCCTTGCTGCGCGAACGTTTGGAGCACGTCCCTAGCGAGGAAGAGATACTGCTCGTCGAGGTGTTTGCCGACGATGCTCTGGTCGCCGCGATCGAAACGGAACTCGAATCGCGCGGCGCTCGTATCGATGCGGTGGAACGGGATCTACCGACCGGCATTGCGGTGCGAGCGTTCGTTCCTGCAGAACGGCTACGTGGATTCGCGCAGCGCTTCGAAGCATTCGCTGCCGGAACGGCGACATTCACGACGCGGTTCTCCCATTACGCGGGCCGTGACGAGGGCTCGACCGGCCCGTGACGCGCTTCGGTCATGGATTCGACGTTCATCGGCTAGTCGATGGTCGCCGCCTTGTCCTTGCCGGGGTCGATGTGCCGTTTGAACGCGGCGTCCTAGGCCATTCCGACGCCGACGTCGTTGCGCACGCCTTGAGCGACGCGCTGCTCGGCGCATCGGCGCTTGGAGATCTCGGTCACCACTTTCCCGATAGCGACGGTCGATGGAAAGATGCAGATTCCATGCTGCTGCTAGAATCGTGCGGGAAAAAGGTTCGCGAGCAGGGGTATCGGATCGTAAACGTCGATGCGACGATCGTGATCGAACGCCCGAAGCTCGCCCCATTTATTGCGACGATGCGCGAGAATGTCGCTTCGCGGCTGAATCTCTGCCTTGCAGCGGTCAGCATCAAAGCGAAAACGAGTGAGGGATTGGGATACACCGGCGACGGAACCGGTGTCGTCGCCTATGCCGTTGCGTCGATCGAACGGTAGAACCGTATGTCAACACTAACGCGCGCGCATCTCGTGGCCGCAATGCAGCGATGGGGATTTCTCGAGGATCCGGCTCCCGAAGCGGCACTGCGCTGGATCGATACGTTCATCGAAGCCTTCGGCGGCGAGTGCCCGGATGCCGATCGCGCGTTCTCCGCCATCGCCGCACTTCGCGCGGAGGCGTGTACGATTCCGGCGCTCGAACTGGAACGCTTGCGCACGCGGCAGGTGTTGTTTTTTTTAGATTCGGTCGGACAGTATATCGATCATCAGCCCGAACTGCGCGGCCTGCCGCTGGGTCACGATATCGCGGTCATCGGCGAAGAGTTCGGCATTGCCGCGCCCGACGCGATCTCCGCGGTCCGCATGGCGCTCACCGGAACCGGCGAAGGGCCGGCGCTCGAGTTGCTTTTCCCGCTGCTCGGACACGACCGCATGCTGGTGCGCATCGGGGCGGTGAACTCACGGCTGCTGCACGGACGGGGGCTCGAACCGATACGCTACGGACCGGACGGCAAGCCGTTTTCGACGATTGCCTCCAGGCGTCCCGATGAAGGGAAACCCGAGCCTTGATCGACCGGTTACACTAAAACGAGAATGCCGGGTCCGATCGAAACGTTTCTGAATGACCTCCGCGCGCCGCTGCTGCGCGATCCCGCCGCGCGGGGCTGGCTTGATGTCGCGCTGTCGTATCCCGGTTTTCACGCGCTTACCGCGCATCGCTTCAATCATGCGCTTCATCGCACCGGCATCCCGATCGTGCCGCGGTGGTTTGCTCAAATCGCGCGATTTTACACGGGAATCGAAATTCATCCGGGCGCTACGATCGGCCAACACGTATTTATCGACCACGGCATGGGCGTCGTCATCGGCGAGACGGCAGAAGTCGGAGACGGCTGCACGATTTATCAGGGCGTTACGCTCGGCGGAACGAGTCTCTCACACGGAAAACGCCATCCGACTCTGGGGAGGAATGTCACGGTGGGCAGCAACGCTTCGGTGCTCGGCGCGATTGCGCTCGGTGACAACGTGAAAGTCGGCGGCGGCTCCGTCGTCGTTCGCGACGTTGCTGCGGATACCACGGTTGTCGGTATTCCCGCGCATGCCGTCGCTGCGAACGGCAAGCCGATCCGCTCGGTGCCCGACCGTCCGCAGGTCGATCTTCCCGATCCGACCGCGAATGCGCTTCGAGCGCTGCAGACACGCATCGAGCAGTTGGAGCAACGACTCGGCGATCTGGATCCGGACCGCAGTGAAGAAGCGTGGTCGTGGGTAATCTAAAGCTCTACAACACGCGCACGCGCAGCATCGAAGCGTTCCGTCCGCTGCGCGGCAACGACGTGCGGATGTACGTTTGCGGGCTCACGCCCTCCGCTCGAGCGCATCTCGGACACGCGCGCTCGTTTCTCTTCTTCGATCTGCTTCGCCGTTATCTGATGCACAGCGGTTACGACGTTACGTACGTTCAAAACGTTACGGACATCGACGACCGCAGCATCGAACGTTCGCGCCAAACCGGCGAAAACTGGCACGACATCGTCATGGGCTACTACAACGAGTTCAAAACCTCGATGCGGGCGCTCGGGGTTATGGATCCGGACGTCGAGCCGTACGCGACGAAGTACATTCCCGAAATTCAGCAGATGATCCGCACGCTTATCTCGCGCAACCTCGCCTATCGTTCGCAAGACGGAGTCTACTACCGCGTTGCGGCGTTTCCGGAATATGGCCGGTTGAGCAACCGGAATGTAGAAGAACTTGAATCCGGAGCGCGGATCGAGATAGACGAGCACAAAGAAAACCCGTTGGACTTCGCGTTGTGGAAGCTCGCAAAGCACGGCGAGCCGAATTGGCCGTTCGACGGTTACGGTGACGGCCGTCCGGGATGGCATATCGAATGTTCGGCAATGTCTCACGCGTTGCTCGACCCCGACTCCATGGGATTCGACATACACGGCGGCGGGGCGGATCTCATATTCCCGCATCACGAGAACGAAATAGCGCAGAGCGAACCGTTGATGGATCATCCGCCGATGTCCAATTTTTGGATTCACGGCGGATTGCTAAACTTTGATGGACGCAAGATGTCGAAGTCGCTCGGAAACTTCGAACCACTCTCCGACCTTCTCGCGCGCCACGATCCGCAGGCAGTACGACTTGCTTTTCTTACAACCGGATACAGCAAGGTAATGAACTTTACCGACGAATCTCCGGCATCGGCTTGGTCGACGTACGAGCGCTTGAAAAAGACGTATCGCAGCCTGGCCTCTTTTACGCCCGCCATACCGCCGCGCGAACTCCAAACGTTGCTGCCGAAAATCGAAGCAGCGCTCGATGAAGATATGAACACGTCGGTCGCGCTGGCAGAACTGCTGCAGTGGCAGGTGGTGGAGAATGCGCACGGCGCGGCTGAGTTCGAGCGCGCGCTCTGGCTGCTCGGACTAAAACCGGACGATTCGTGGCTTCACGAACGGCAGACCGAACTGCCTGCCGATTCCTTGCAGCGATTGCAAACCGAATTCGGAGCGGAGATCGCCTTCAACGGAGCGACGCCGCAAGATGCCATTGGGATGGTCCTCGCGTTACGCGCCGCCGCGCGCGGCCGAAAAGACTTCGCTGCATCGGACCGCTTGCGCGATGCGCTCGCGCGATGCGGAATCGCGATTAAAGACTCGAAGGAAGGGACGTCGTGGAGCGTCGCCGGGTAAGGCTTCCCAAACCCGGCGTCCCGGCACGCGATCGTAAGTCCAAACTAAACTTCGACGACGTCGTCTACGGGATCCACGTTGTCGAAGAGGCGCTCAATGCCGGGGAGTCACTGCGCTCGATTCATATTGCAGACGAGCGCAAACGCGATCCGCTCTTGCGCACGATTGTCGCGGATGCCAAAGAACGCAACATCAGCGTCCGGTTCGAAGATCGCGCGTACTTCGCAAAGCTACCGTTCAAAACGCATCAGGGCGTGATTGCAATTGCGCCTCCGTTCGACTATGCGTCGCTGCACGACGTGATGGCGACGCGTAGCGGCGGCAAATCGCTCTTCGTCCTACTCGATCACCTGACCGATCCGCATAACGTCGGCGCGATCGTTCGCACCGCGGAATGTGCCGGCGCCGATGCGGTCATTCTTCCCGAACGGCGTTCCGCGGGCGTAAACGCAACGGTCAGAAAAGCCGCTGCCGGAGCCGCGGAGCACTTGCCGATCGCCCAGGTTGCCAATCTCAACGATGCGATCCGGACGCTCAAAAAAGCTGGCGTGTGGGTTGCGGGAGCCGTTGCCGGCGTGGGAGCGGTACCGTTTACCGAAGCCGACTTCGACCGGGACATCGCAATCGTCATCGGGGCCGAGGGAGAAGGTCTGGCGCAGTTGGTCCGCCGTGAGTGCGACTACCTGGTGAGCGTTCCCATGCTTGGCAAGACGACCTCGCTTAATGCCTCCGTGTCGGCCGGCGTTCTGCTGTATGAAGTCGTGCGCCAGCGTGCAGCCAAGCGCCACCTGACATCGTAAAAAACTAGCCTCTATCGTCCTTGACTGCAGGAGGACCCCCTCCTATAATTGCTTGGATGTGTCGCGCTCGACGGGCCGCGGCCTGCGTTTTTCGACACATGGAACCACGAGGCACAAAATCACTATGGCTATGACCCATCCCGTTACGGATGGTTTGGAGTACAACGAGCGAGCGGACGAGGACCTCGTTGCCATCGCAAAATCGGGCGACAATCTGGCGATGGAATATCTCCTGAATAAGTACAAGAATTTCGTCCGGATCAAGGCCAAAAGCTACTTTCTGATCGGCGCGGACCGCGAAGACATCATCCAAGAGGGTATGATCGGTCTCTACAAAGCCGTGCGCGACTTCAAGGCCGACAAGCTTTCGAGCTTCCGCGCTTTTGCGGAGTTGTGCATCACGCGTCAGATTATCACCGCGATCAAGACCGCCACCCGTCAGAAACACATCCCGCTCAATCAGTACATTTCGCTCAACAAACCGATTTACGATGAGGACAGCGAACGTACTCTGCTCGATGTAATGGCCTCCCAGAAGACGTCGGATCCGGAGGAACTCGTCGTAACGCAAGAGGTTTCCGACGATATTCGTCAGCGCATCCGGCAGAATCTCTCGGAACTCGAATCGCAAGTTCTGGAATCGTATCTCGAAGGAAAAAGCTATCAGGAGATGGCGCGCGATCTCGGCCGCCACGTGAAATCGATCGACAACGCACTCCAGCGCGTGAAGCGCAAGATCGAAAAAAATCTCGCGGAATTCGAGTTTCAGTAGAACGTAGCGCGCTAATCTCAAGGCGCCGGTTCGTTCAAGAACCGGCGCCTTTCGCCAACCGTGGCAAAACCGCGATAGAGTTGGGATATTTCTTTGTGAGCGGATATCTCGCCCGATATTGGTATTCCGAGTTGGGTTGCAGATACGGATTTGTCCGGGCTCTTTTTTGTGTTGAATAACGATCGCCGAACTTCCTTATGGAATAATGCTGCCCAGGAAACGGAAAGCGCCTCCGCCAGTCGACGCTTTCTTTCCGACGACGTTCGTCAGACATAATCTAACTATTGTGAGGCGAAACGAACAAGATGTTTCGGAAGCGGAGTCGATATTTTCCAACCCATGCTCCGGTTAGCGCTACCGCGGACTAATGACCAGCGCCCTAAGCCGCTGGCACTTGCGGTCGATGCACGCGTCGTCGCTCAGGATACGCGCGGGATCGGCCGCTACGAACGCGCGATATTGCGGAGGCTCGTCGTACGGGGTGATGTCGCCCTAACGTTGCTGTGCCGGGGCGCCTTCCCATTTCGTTATCGAGCAATGTTCGCGCGAGTTCTGGGTTCGGATCGATTTGCGATTGCATCCCGCGTGAAGCCGGCCCACGACCTCGCTTGGCATCCGGCTAACGGCACGTTTTTTCCATCTTCAAAACCAAGCGTGGTTACCATACACGACGCCGTACCGTTCCGATATCCGAACCCCGACCCGCAACGGCGCGCGCGCGAGCAAGATCCGTTCCTCGCGTCGGTGCGCAGCGCGACGCAGATCGTCGCGGTCTCGCAGTTCGGCAAAGCGGAAGTCGCCGGCGCGTTTAATATTCCGCCGGAACGCATCGACGTTATCTACCACGGCATCGAGCGTTCGTTCTCAACCGGAGAAGCGAATGCATTGCCGGCCGGAGTGTACGCCGGAAGATATCTGTTGTTTGTCGGCGACCCGGCGGAGCCGCGCAAAAATTTTGCCATGCTTTACGAGGCGCACCGGCGCACGTGGCCGGAGAATGACGGACCGGCAATCGTGGTTGCGGGTCCTGGCGCGCCGGAACTGCCGGGCGTCGTTCGTGCGGGCGTGATCGGCGACGACCTGGAAGGCGCATCCAACGAACGAATGCGCGCGCTCTATCGCGGAGCGATTGCGCTCGCGTTGAGCTCCTTTCACGAAACGTTTGGGATGCCCGCCCTTGAAGCGATGGCATCCGGCACGCCGGTACTGGCGTCGCGCGCAAGTTGCCTGCCCGAAATCTGCGGTACGGCCGCGATTTTCGCGGCACCCGACGATGCAGATGCGTGGGCTCATATATTAGGGCGCATCACTCGCGACGGAGAGCTTCGCGTGCGCCTTCGAAACGCGGGTCTCGTTCGTGCGCGGAATTTCGACTGGGATGCGAGCACGGAGGCGCATCTCGCGCTCTTCAGGCGCATTGTCGAAGCGTCGCAAAGCCGTGTTACAATCCCTCGATGAAACGTCGCCTAGCGCTACTCGCCGCACTCTGTTCGAGCCTAGCTGCTTGCGGTGGGGGTTCCGGCACACCGGTAACATCCGCGACCTGTGGACCGCCGCCTCCCGTGCCGGTTCCTGGACTCACACTCTCATATCCCATCGCCGGCGCTACAAGCGTTCCCGATGTAATCGGCAGTATGGTCTTTATTGGACAAACGTACGACTTTTTTGGGCCGACTAGCGTTACGCTGGCTAGCGCGTCGAACGTTAGCGTGCCGGTGGGGGCGTACACGTCGCCACCGTCCCCGTTACCATCACCGACGTCGGTTCCCAGCGGATCCTCGGGATATTTGCCGCTCGTCGCGGTTCCCGTGCCGGCGCTTTCACCCGCAACGACGTACAACGTTACATTCAACTGGCCAGACTTCGCTAGTACGCCGCCGACCTGCCGAGTACAAAATGCGACGAACTTAGGTTCGTTTACGACGCGCTAGTGCATCACGACGGTAGCTCGCGCGGATACCGCTGCCGCCGGTAGAGGGATACGAGTTGCAAGCGTGCCGCTGTTCGCGCACGCCTGCTATCGGAGGTCTGTTCCGGCCGTCCCTGCAAGAATCGCGGCATGGCGCGCATACCGCGGTCTATTGTGTTCGTCGTCGCGATCGTCACTGCGTTTCGCCTCATAGTTGGGGCTCGCGTGCCGCTGACGGAAGACGAAACGTACTATTGGATGTGGAGCTTGCATCCCGCGTTTGGATATCTCGACCATCCGCCGATGGTCGCATGGCTGATCGCAGCGACGTCATTTCTTGGACATTCGCCGATTGCAGTACGCGTGCTTTTCATCGCGTGCGAAGGGCTTGCAGCGATATTCGCGGGACTCGCAGCGGCCGAACTTTCCGGAACAGCCGCCGCTGCAGGCGCGTCTTCGTTGGTTTTTCTGATGATACCGCAAATTCGATTCGCCTTCGGTGAAGCATTGCCGGATCCGCCGTACCTTTGCTTTTGGGCGCTGGCGCTTTGGATGGCTGTACGCTTGCGACGGCGTGGAGCGTGGATTGATTTTGTCGCCCTCGGCATAGCGCTCGGCGGAACGCTGCTATCGCGATTTTTTGGTTGGGCACTAGCGTTCGGTGTGGTCGCCTGGAGTTCAAGCGCCGAAAATCGGGAATTGTGGTCGCGCGGTCTTTGGGTTTCATTCGTTATCGCACTCGCGGCATACGTTCCGTTCCTCGCATACGATGCGGCGCACGGCTGGCAAAACATGGTTTTCACGATGCACGATCGTCAGTCGTTAACGGCGAACCACGCCGCCGAAGGAGGGCTCGTTTCGACGTTGCGTTTCCTTACGATTACCGCCGTGCTTTGCATCGCAGCGTATTTCGTTACGATCCGCGCACGCTATGCGATTCTCGCGTGGACTGCGCTTCCGCTAACGCTTTTCCTTGCGGCGATAGCGCCTTTCGAAAACGTCGAATCGTATTGGCTGTTGGGGCCGCTCACGTCGCTCTGCGTCGGCATCGGGATTGCGTACGTACGCGCGAAGCGTCCGGTTCGAGCCGTTCTCCAGGGCGTTCTTTATGCCGGCGCTGCGATTGTTGCAATAACGGCCGCGTTCACCGCCCTTCCCGAGCGGACCCAAGCATCGATGTTGCGCTCCGGTGGCATACCGAAGGGCTCCATGAACGACGGCGTCTACGCGTGGGCTCCGCTGGCATCGCGGGTGGCGTCAATTGCGCTTCGTCGCCACGCTGCAGTGCTGACCGACGTCTTTGAAACGAATTCTGAATTGACGTATTACGGGCTGGAGCCCATTTTTATCGGAGAGGACGGACACGTGCGCCAGTGGCGACGTTGGCACGCGAACGCCGCGGTTCCGAGAAACGCCGTGTTTGTCGGGTACGATCGCGGAGATCCAAAAACAATGGCGATGCTTTCCCATGCATACGTTCGGGTTGCTGCGGGGCCCGATATCGCGATTGCGTTCGCCGGGAGACCGGTCGCGCATTTCTATACGGCGTTTTATTCACAGCCGCGCCGTGACGCCGCGACGGGGCTTTGGGATGGATATTAGTTTTTACGTCCCAGTTCATCGACGATCTTGTCGTATAGTTCTTCTTTGTCCTCGAGGGGATCGACGATGAGCACCTTCGCAGAATTCTCAACGGTTTGGGAGTCGATCGCGACGGTAACCTTGCCTTTCGCACAGACGTCCATGCAACTCGTGGAGATCACGCGAACGGGTCCCCACTCTCCGTGCTCCTTGAGTTCCGCTTTCAACCAATCGCGCAGGTTAAAGTCGCCGATCCTTGCGGCGACTTCGGGCGTTTCCTCAGGGATGCGTTCTTTGAAGCAACGCTCGCACACCAGGACGACCCCGCTCTTGAGCCATTTTGGGCTGACGTCTTGCATGGCATTCATATTAGGCGCTACCCACGGTAAAGACTTGCGCCGACGAGGTGCAAACCTCGATTCCTCGCACCTGCGTGCGACCAATCATTGTCGATCGAATAGCGTATGGCGGCCCATCCGTTTTCGCCCGTCGTGATCCCGGTCGTCCGCTGGCGAAAAGGGAGATCGTCCAATGGACGTCGTCCCCCACTACTTGTCATGTTGCACGGGCGCGGTGCAGATGAGAACGATCTCTTCGAACTCGCACCGGCAGTCGATCCGGTGTTCGCCATCGCTTCGGTGCGCGCTCCGCTGACCACCGATGAAGGCGGATATACTTGGAGCAAGAGCCGCAGCGTCGGCCGCGCCATTCCACAGAGCCTCCGCGAATCGATTACGTGGTTTCGATCCTGGCTCACTGCTCTCGATCGTGAGCGAGCGGAACCGCAGCAGGTGTTTCTTATGGGCTTTAGCGCCGGCATGGCGATGGCCGCTGCGTTGGTGCTCGATGAACCATCGCGGTTCGGGGGCGCCATACTCTTAAGCGGGACGCTTCCATTCGATACGGACGTGCCCATCACCAAGAACAGGCTTAACGGGGTACCCATATTTCACGGGCACGGATCGTTCGACACGGTAATTCCGGCCGATCTAATTACGCGTACCGATGAATACCTTAGCAACAACAGCGGCGCAGTGCTAACCGATCGACGATATCTCATCGCGCACCAGATAAGTGAAGATGTAATACGCGACTTCACGAAATGGCTTATGCGGTACCTTGCGACAATCAAGTGAGCCGACGGCCGGATTCGAACCGGCGGCGTCTTTCGAGCTAGATTACAAATCTAGTGCCTTCAACCGCTCAGCCACGTCGGCGCTTTGTTGTGACGGCCAACGCTTCCACGACGCGAACGAACTTCCTTGGAGCCTTATCGCGCTTTCGCGACCGCCAAATATCAGGGAACGTCCTCTCCCGCGATTAAGTCCCCTGAATGTTGGTGTCAGTGCGTGGCAGTTCGGAGTTGCGCTGTGCTATGCCAACTGGTTTTCATTCAGGAATGCATCGAACGCAATTGCGAAGTCATCGAACGCACTGCGGTAAAGGTTATGCCCTTCGTTTTCGAACGTTACGATCTTCACGCGATCTCCGTGCCGGCGTTCGACGTCGGCGATAACATCGGGCGGGACGATTGTTCCCGCGCGTCCCGCCATCGCGAGTAGCAACGGTCTTTCATACGTCGCGATATCGCCGCGTAAATCCCAGGCCACATCAATGTTGTCGGTGCGCAAGCGGACAATCGGTTCGGTCACCATCGCGTGCACGGCGTGTACCTTGCCTTCGATGTCGTCAGGATGCCAGTCCGCATAGTCGTTTCGCGTGACCGCGTCGCGCGCCGAGCCGGTCGGGACAAAGCTTTCTTCCAGCTCCGCGAGATACTCGTCGTACCATGCGTCGTCAACTTGAACGATCATCGGATCGACCGCCGCTACGGCGCGCACCGGCGCGTGCAGACCGCCGCGCACCGCGACAGCACCGCCCCACGAATGTCCCACAAGTACGTCGGCGCCCCCGATAGCTTGCAGCACCGTCTCCAGATCGAGCCCCCCGCGCTTTAACGACATCGGTCCTCGAACTGCGGCGCTATCGCCGTGGCCGCGTTGATCGTAGGCGACGACGCGAAAACGGCTCGCGTAGCGTTGCGCGAGCCGCGTCCACGATTTGCGAGAGCTCGCCATGCCGTGCACGCACAGCATGACGGCACCCGTTTCTCCCCAATGCTCGACGGTCGTCGCTGCGCCGTCGTCGTGCGCGACCGTCGTCGTTCGGGATGCAATCATTCGTTGGGATGCATCTGCCGGTGAAATGCGTCCAAGTCTTCCATCGTGTTAAGCGTGACGGCGTCTTTGACGTGTTCGTGTTTGATGCCTGACGATTGACGCATCTGCGTTCCGACTTCGTCAGAGTGGTTGTATCCGTGTACGGCTGCGTTATGCGTTTCGATTCTTGCTCGGTCGATATTTCCGCCGTTTTGTTCGACCACCCACCGTTCGAAATCCATATACGAAGGGTGGTTTGATCGCACGTAGTCGATCGTTTGTTGCCTGTCGAGACCGAGAGCGTTGAGGGTCATTTGATCGAATCCCGCACCGCACTCATCGTAATCTTTCGGCAGTTGGCCGTGGGCTGCAAGCGATAGTTTGAGCCAAAGACGAGGAAGATGCACCGCGCCGAGCGGTCCTTTCGTGCTCGAACTAACCAATGGCACCGTAGCAGACATGTTCTCTCCTTGTAGAAGCGTTGGAATTACGTTTTGAGCATTACGCGCGCCGCGTTCCAGCCTGGAGCGCCCATCACGCCGCCGCCGGGATGCGCGGCCGATCCGCACATGAACAAATTCTTGACGGGAGTCTTATAATCGGCGTAGCCGGGAATCGGACGGAACATATATAGATTATGAACGGGCATCGTGCCTTGAAAAATATTCCCGCCCGTCAAGCCAAACTTTTCTTCAATGTCGACCGGGCTCAATATCTGCTTGTCGAGGATGGAATGTTTGAAGCCCGGCGCGTACTGTTCGACGATGTTGAAGCAGCGGTCGGCAAAGTCTTCTTTGACCGCATCGGTCCACGGGCCGGTTTTAAGCTTGTACGGAGCGTACTGCAGAAACATGGACATGAGATGCTTGCCCGGCGGAGCGACGGTGGAATCGAGCGACGACGGCATGCAGCATTCAACGACAGGCTCTCTCGAAAGTTCGCCGTATTTCGCGTCGTCGTAAGCCCGCTCGATGAAGTCTTGGTCCGGGACCAGATGAACCGTTCCGTGATGCTGCGGTCCAGGCTCGTGGCCGGGCAAAGCGGTCCAACTCGGCAGGCGATCGAGAGCCAAGTTGATCTTTACCGACGCGGAATCGTACGAAATGCGCGAAACCGCCGACGCGAAATCCGGCGGAAGCGTTGCGGGATCGAGGAATTTCTCGAAGGTCAAGTGCATGTCGACACAGCTTGCAACGCGCTTTGCTCTGTACTCGTCGCCGTTCTTGAGCGCTACGCCCGTCACTGCGCCGTTTTTGGTGAGGATCTTCGCGACTTCCGCTTCGGTGCGTATCTCAACGCCGAGGTCTTGCGCCGCCTTCGCGAGCGACTGCGTTAGGCCGCCCATCCCTCCACGCATATACGCCCACACGCCCTTCTTACCGTTAGTTTCTCCCATAACGTGATGGAACAGAACGTACGCGGTGCCGGGCATCGACGGCGACATCATCGCGCCGATAATCGCGTCGGTTGCCATCGTCCCTTTGAGATGTTCGTCTTCAAACCAGCGGTCCAAAATCGGCCTCGCCGCACCCGTCAGCATCTCGATCGCCTCGTTCATTCCCGGGCCCATCTTTTGCATCGCACGTCCCATCTTTCCCATGCCGAGAAGATCGCCGAGCCCGGGCCGCAAGACGTTGGGCGGAATCTGCGTGAGCGTCGGTTCGATGATTTTCGCTACGCGTTCCAGCATTGCTTCGTATTTTGGAAACGCCTCTGCATCGCGTTTGCTGAATTTTGCAATCTCCTCGACGTCGGCTGCGACGCCGCGGCCCAGCATCAGGTAGCGGCCGTCCAGCATCGGGGAAAACGATGCCGGATTGCGTTCGATCGCTTCAAACCCATAGTCTTTCAGGTGCAAGTCGGCAACGATCTCCGGGCGAAACAAACTGTTGACGTACGCAGCCGTGGAAACTTTGAAGCCGGGAAACGTTTCTTCGCTGACGCACGCGCCGCCCACGATGTAGCGCCGTTCGAGGACGAGGACTTTCCATTTCTGCTTGGCCAAATAGGCCGCGGTTACGAGACCGTTGTGCCCGCCCCCGATAATGATTGCATCGTACGTCGTTGCCATGGAATGCGTTGACCTTTCTGGTGCGGGGTAATTATTCAAGCAGTGATTCCGGTTCTTCGACCGGGACGATGTCGTCGGGATTCGACATGCGAAACCCGTAGAGAAAGAATAATACGAGCCCTACGGCAAGGGCGCCGACGAACCAGATCCATGTCGGGCGGTCCAATCCATAGACGGCAAGGAACGTGCAGAAGAAGATTCCCGTTAACGGAAACCAGGGAACGAACGGCGATCGATACGTCCGCGGAATATCGGGGCGCTTGTATCGCAGGTAAATTACGCCCGCGCAGACCACGACAAACGCGAGCAGCGTTCCGATGTTCACGAGATTGAGCAGATTATCGAGCGGGACGATAAGGGTCAGGATCGCAATGCCGACGCCGACCAGAACCGTCATGCGCATCGGCGTCTTGAATCGCCTGTTTACGGTCGCAAATGCGGGCGGCAGCATTTTGTCGCGCGCCATAACGTAGAAGATGCGCGTTTGCCCGAGCACCGAAGAGATCGCGACGCTGGCAGTGCCGGCCAATACGCCGACGATGATGGCCCAGTTGACGAATACGTTGTGCAACGGCTCGACCGCGCGGGCGAGCGCGTGGGTTTCGTCGACCTGCTGCCAGGGAACCGCGCCGATCAACACGATCGCTACTGCACAATAGATAACGGTTCCGATCGCAAGCGATCCGATTACGCCGAAAGGCAAGTCCCGCTGGGGGTTACGGCACTCTTCCGACACCGTCGTCGTACTATCGAAGCCGATGTAGTTGAAGAAGACCAGAGCGGCTGCAGGGATGATGCCGATGCCGGCGCCTCCGGAGAAGGGCTTGAGCGATCCCCATCCGTGTGGCGCAAACGCCGCAAAATGCGCGGGGTGCATCATCGTCAAGCCGGCAACCAAAAAAACTGCAAGCGCGCTCAGCTTTAAGACGTTGAAAAGATTGTTCGCACTGGCCGTTTCCCGTATGCCTATGGTAAGCAGCGCTGCTAGCACGATGATAAACGCGGCGCCGATCACGTCGTATTGGGAGTGCGAAAGATCCCACTGGCTCGGGTTCCACCAAGCGCCTGCAATAATCAGATGCGAACGCTGCATCCAGTATGGCGTCGTGATTCCAAACCCTTGACGAAGCATATCTTGGACGGCACCGGAGAACTGCTGTGCAACGGGCGCCCCGCTGACGCCGTATTCAAAAATTAAAGCAAAGCCGATAATCCATGCGATCAATTTGCCGAGCGTCGCGTAAGCATAGGTGTAGGCGCTTCCCGCAATCGGTACCATCGAGGCTAGCTCCGCATAAGCGAAGGCCGAGAAAAAGGAGGCGGCAGCCGCCAAGAGATACGCAACGATGATTGCCGGGCCGGCCATTCTGACGCCCGGTCCGATTGTCGTAAAGATTCCCCCGCCGATCATCGCGCCCAAACCAATTGAGAGCACGTCGCGTCCGCTTAAAACGCGGCGCAATATGCGGCGTTCTCCAAGCGCGCGCAGCTTCGTTAAGTTGGCGGTCGCGAAGAGTTCTTCACGAAACGACCGCAAGCCATCGGCCACCGATTGTGCTCCTGGTTCGTACGACTCAACAGGGATGTTACCGAAGGCTATTCGGTGAAAGCATGATACGACCCGAAGGATAGCGGGCCCTCCGGACGAACTGCCGAACGATATTCGGTGCCGGATGGGGATTTATGTCGACGTTTCTTAAGCCCAACGTTGCTCCCGGCGCGAGAACGTTGGAATCGCGATGGTACGTTTCGCCCGAACTCTTCGCGCTCGAGCGCGAGCGTATATTTTCACGCCAGTGGATATGCGTGGGCAGACTTGAGTCGATCGAAAACCCCGGCGACTATTTCGTTGCAAACGTCGGAGATGAAAGTCTAATCGTCACGCGCGATCGCGATAGGCGCCCCCGCGCCTATTACAACGTCTGCCGCCACCGAGGGACGCGAATTTGCGAATCGACCGCCGGACATTTCAGCGGATCGATTCAGTGCCCGTATCATGCATGGACGTATGGTTTAGACGGAACGCTGAAGACGGCGCGCAATATGGCGGGCGTTCCGGGCTTCGCGTCGTCCGATTTTCCGCTGCACGAAGCCTCCCTCGCAACGTGGGAAGGCTTCGTCTTTGCTACGATTGCCGATGAGCCAGTTGCTTTTGAGCGTGCGTTCGAAGCAGTGCAGACACGTTTTTCGCGTTGGAACATATCGGAACTGCGTACCGCTAAAACGATCCGTTACGACTTGCCGGTGAACTGGAAGCTAATCTTCCAAAATTATTCGGAGTGTTACCACTGCCCGCTCGTTCATCCGCAGCTCGATAAACTTTCCCCGTCGGATAGTGGGCGCAACGATCTACTCGAGGGCGCCTTCCTCGGCGGCTTTTCAGAACTTCGCCACGAGCGCGGAAGCCTTACGACGACCGGATCGACGACGCGCGAGCCGGTCGGTCACGTTTCGGGCGACGATTTAAGCCGTATTTATTATTACACGCTCTTTCCTTCGATGCTGCTGAGCCTGCATCCCGATTACGTCATGGTGCATTACGTTCGTGCACTCGCAATCGACCGGACGGAAGTGGTGTGCGCTTGGCTATTCGATGCAAAAGCGATGGCGCGTCCGGATTTCGATGCCGCCGACGCGGTAGACTTTTGGGATTTAACGAATCGGCAGGATTGGCGGGTGAGTGAATTGACGCAAGCCGGTGTGAGATCGAAAGCCTACGTACCGGGACCGTACGCAAATGCCGAAGGACTGCTTGCGGCGTTCGACCGCCACTATCTCGCCGTGATGGGAGCCGAAAAACGATAACGGCGTTGCGATATTTCGCGTTGAGCCTGCTGGCCGTTGCAATCGCAAGCGCATCGACTGCCGCGTCGCAGCTTCAGTGGCGTGGAATAGGGCCTGCGGGCGCCGGAGGGCGCGTTTCGGGCGTGGCAGGGAGCAATCGCGATCCGTTGCTCTATTACTTCGGTTCGGCCGGAGGCGGCGTTTTCAAAACGACCAACGGCGGCCTGACCTGGCACGATGTGTGGCCGCAATCTTCCGTCGGCGCAATCGGCGACGTGACGATCGCTCCAAGCAACGACGATATCGTATGGGCCGGAACGGGGGAGCCGAACCCGCGCAACGACGCCTCGTATGGCGACGGCATGTGGATGTCGCGAGATGCGGGCGTGCATTGGCTGCATCGCGGCCTAAACGGCACTTTTGCGATCTCGCGGATCATCGTCGACAGCCGCGATCCGGGCAGCGTAGTCGTAGCGGCGCTAGGCAATCCCTATGTCGATTCAGCGTCGCGCGGCGTGTACCGAACGACAAACGGTGGGCTTACATGGCGCAGGACGCTTTACATCGGTCCGCAAAGCGGCGCATCGGATATTGCCGACAGCGTTGCAAGGCCGAACGTCGTTTTCGCCGGGATGTGGCAGTTTCGCCGGCGGCCGTGGACCTTTGCCAGCGGCGGCGCGCGCGACGGCATCTATCGCTCGACGGACGGCGGCCGCACGTGGAAACATCTTGCCGGCAACGGCTTGCCGTCCGGGACGATCGGTCGTATCGGCCTTGCGGTCGCGCCGAGCGATCCATCTCGCGTTTATGCATTGATTCAATCGAAACGGGGGCTGCTATTTCGTTCGGACGACGCCGGTAATCACTGGCGCACGATGTCGAGCGATACGCTCCTAGATCAGCGCCCGTTCTACATGAGCCGCTTGCAGGTCGATCCGTCGAATCGCGATCGCGTTTTCTTCGCGTCGGAAAATTTGATCGAGACGCGCGACGGCGGAGTAACGTTCCACGATATTTCTAGCGCCGTTCATCAAGACCATCACGGCATGTGGATTTCACAGAGCGGGAAACGGATCATCGAAGCCGATGATGGCGGAGCTCCCATTTCAGTCGATGGCGGCAAGACGTGGGATTGGCGTTTCAACGTAACGCTCGCCCAGGTCTATCACGTTGCTCTCGATGACCGGCAGCCGTTTCATGCATGCGCGGCGATGCAGGACAACGATTCGTTTTGCGCGCCGAACCTTTCGCTCAGTCCGATCGGATTGCTCAACAGCGATTGGCGCGATGTTGCCAACGACTCGGACGGCGTGTGGGCCGTACCCGAACCCGGTGCGCCCGATGCAATTTGGAACGTCGGGATCAACGAGCTCAACGGGCAGCTTGGCATCTACGACTACGCTTCAAGGCAGAATTACGATATCTCGCCGGACGTCACCGATACGAACGGCCGCGCGCTCGCAGGATTGCCGCATCGCTTCAATTGGGAAGCGCCCATTGCATTCTCGCCGAAAGAAGCCGGGACGGCATATTTTGGCGGAAACGTCGTTTTTAAGACGACGGATCGCGGGCGAACGTGGAATGCGATAAGCCCCGATCTCACGCGCAACGATCCGCAGAAACAACAACTTGCCGGAGGCCCGGTGAATACCGATATATCGGGAGCCGAGTTTTACGATACGTTGCTCGATATCGCTGCATCGCCGCTCGATGCTGCCACGATCTGGGCCGGCACCGACGACGGCTTAATTCAACGCACTTCCGATGGCGGCGCCCATTGGAATAACGTAACGCCGCCGTCGATTGGACCGTGGGGACGAATCGAAGCGGTGGAGCCGTCGCATTATTCGGTCGCACGTGCGTATGCCGTTGTCGATCGGCATCTCATGGGCGACAACCGCCCGTACGTTATCGCAACCGCGGACGGTGGAACCACGTGGTCACCGATCGTAAACGGGTTGCCCGTCGATCAGCCGGCTAGAGTGGTACGCGAGGATCCGTACAATGCAGACGTGCTTTATGCCGGACTGGAACAAGGCGTTTGGTACAGCATCGACCGCGGAGCGCATTGGCGAAACTTCCGCCTAAACATGCCTTCTGTTTCGGTTCACGACCTTCGCATCGCGGCGCGCGATCGAACTCTCGTTGCGGGTACGCATGGCCGAGGCATCTATGTGTTCGACGATTTGACGTCGATTGAGAATTTGGCGATGGCCGAAGCTGCAAACCGGCCGTTGTTGTTCGCGCCGCTTCCTGCGATATCGTGGTATTACTGGTGGAAGTCCCAGTACGCGGTCGAAGATACCGGTTGCTGCGCTCCGGCGGGAATGTTCGCGGCTCCCGATCCTGCCTACGGAGCTTTGGTTTCGTATTATCTACCGCGGCCCGAGCGCGCTACGCCGTATCTTGAAGTCTCTGACGGCGCCGGCGCACTCGTGCGCCGTATCGACGGAAGCAATACCGCCGGCATCAATCGCGTGACTTGGGATCTCGCTTCGGAACCGCCGGTGCCGTGGCGCGGCACCGGCGATTGGAATCAAGGGCCGGACGATGGCCCTGCGGTCGTGCCGGGACGTTATACATTGCGCTTGCACGCGGGCGATGCCATCAACGAACGCCGGATCGACGTCCGCGCTGATCCGCGCTCGAGTTGGACGCAGGAGGACTACGTCTCCCGCTATGCGTTCTTGCGCTCGATCGACGAGGAGCTTGGCTCGATCGACGCGGCACTGAACGAAGTAGACAGCCTTCGCGCCGGCGCGCGCGGCGCGGTGCTTGCGGATGCGCAGCGCGTTCGTTCGATGTTCACTTCGGGAGTTCGAAATTCTGAAGACGATCAATTGATGCCGGACCAGCTTCGCGAACGTCTGATGATTCTCGCAGGGACGGTCGCGCTTTCGCAAGGTCCGCCGCTGCCCCCGCACTACCGCGAAGCGCTGGCAATTCGCGGAGAATACAAACGGGCAATGGATCGTTACAACGCGTTTTTGAAGGACTACCACATAGCGGTCACACCATAAGCGAACGAGTCGCTTACCATTCTAGTCGCAGGAGGAGCTTCCGTGTCACGATTTCTTCGACTCTGGTCGGCAGTATCGATTGCCGCGCTACTTGGAACCGGTTTGCCGGCATTCGCGGGAACGACCGGCGCGTTGAGCGGCGTGGTTAGCGATGACGCGAAGGCGCCGGTTGCCGGCGCTCGCGTAACGGTTACGAGCCCGTCCCAAACGTCGACCGTAACGACCGACGCGGGGGGCCATTTTGCGTTCGTCTCGCTCGCGCCGGACGAATATACAATCGCCGTAATGCACGCCGGCTACGACAACGCTTCGCTGAGCGGAGTCGCCGTATTTGCCGATGCGTCGCAAGTTGTCGGCATTTCGCTGCGCAAGGCGTTGAAGACGATCGCGACGGTTACGTCGCGAAGCGCCGGCGATCTCGTCCGATCCGGCACGACCGCAGACGTATATTCGGTCAACGCAGCACAACAGGCTCGAACGAACGTCCTGGGCGGTGGCGGAAATCTCAACAGCGCGTATTCCGCGATATCTGCCGTTCCCGGTGCCTACGTGCCGACGAACCAAAGCGGCTACAACCAAGCCGTTCACGTTCGCGGCGGCGATTCCAGCGAAGTGGGCTACGAATTCGACGGTATTCCGGTCAACCGCGCGTTCGACAACTACCCTTCGGGTTCGGCGTCGTCGCTCGGTCAGCTCGAATTGCAAGTCTACACCGGGGCCGCGCCTGCCGATGCGGAAGCGCAGGGCTTAGCCGGATTCATCAATCAAGTGATTAAAAGCGGCACCGCTCCGGGATACGGAAGCTTCGACGTCACGGCCGGAACGCCGACGTTCTATCACAGCCTGCAATTTGAAACGGGCGGTGCGACGCCCGACCGGCGCTTCAGTTATTACGTCGGCGTTGGCGGTTTCAATCAAGACCACCGTTACATCGATCAGAATAACGGTTCCAGCTACGCAGATGTTTTCGGACCCCCGGTAGGCTACTGCGCGTCCGCTCCGCTACCGGCAAACTCTCCTGCGTCCTGTTATACGAACGGCGCGCCGAACATCAGCGCCGAAGGAGCACCTGCATCGGGCGGATATATTTTAGGCCCGATGCCGTTCGGAAATGATGCGGCCGGTGTCACCGATCGCACGAGCGTTATCAACTTGCATCTCGCCGTTCCACACAGAGACGGCGGGCTTCGCGACGACATTCAGCTGCTCTACGACAACGATTCCATCCAGACGCCGCTTTATGTATCCGCGCTTGATGAGGGATTGAACAACCTCGGAGGAGCGGTTCCTAGCTATACGGACAGTTTTCAATATACGGGCGCGCCCGGCACGTTTTTGAGCGACGCCAACGCATCGCAGGTGACGCCGTATCTATACCCGTCATCGCCGCAAAACCGGGCGCTCTACGCGCCGATTCCGCTTACGTCGCGCGACGTTCAGTACAATGACCAGGCGATCTTCAAACTGCAATATCAGCACGCATTGAGTTCGGACGCATTTCTACGCGTGTACGGCTACACGTATTATTCCGATTACAACGCGGCGGGCGCAGTTTCATCGTGGCAGCCGATCACCGGACTCGATTCGGGCGACTACGAGCTTAACTCTCACACGCGCGGCGTGAGTGCCAGCTTCGTCAAACAGTTCGGCGCCAAACATCTCGTTCAAGCCGAAGCGTCGTACGTTACCGCCACGTCGCTACGCATGAACAGCGACCAGATCTACGGAGGCGCCGACGCCTTCGCGGTGGTTGTAAACCCGAACGATCTAACGAGCGGCACATGTTTCTCACTCGGAGGCGCGGGCGGAGCCGCTACGGCGACGTCGTGCTCGAACAACGCGCTCACGGTAGCAACGCCGGCGACATTCGCATCGCTTGCGGGCACCTATGCAGCGACGCAAGCCAGCGGCACGCCGACGGTCGCGGACGCGTCCGGAAATCCGCTTACCTCGTCCGTGCTTTCGACGTACTCGTGCAACGGCGGTCCATGCGCGCTCTATACCGTGGAAAACGGGCAGTCGGGTAAGTACAATACCGTGCGGCCGGTATTCACCGGATACTCGCTTTCAGACGAATGGCGCCCAAGCGAGAAATTGCTTGTCAACGCCGGTCTTCGTTTGGACACGTACAAGTATCAGGGCGACGACACGACCGGCACGGCGGCGCGAGCCTTTTGGTTTAACGCATTCAATCACGATACGTGCTACGACACGCAAAACCTCACGCTCTATGATAAGACGTCGCTCGAGAGCGGCGGGTCGATCCCGATAGCGAGCGATTGTTCGGCCGCCGGCTCGCAGTACACCAATGCATTTTTGAACAACGCATCGAATCAGACGTTCACGTACACGAACTTTCAGCCGCGCATCGGCGTGACGTACACGCTGAGCCCGGATACCGTTCTGCGCGGGAGCTTCGGCAAGTACATCGAACAGCCGTCCGCCGCGTACGAACAATACGATTCTCTCGCACAAAATTTGCCGGCGCAGCTCATTGGCTTCTATTCGCTCGGCTTTAACACGCCGGGTCACGAAGTGCGGCCGGCCGTCTCGTACAACGCCGATTTTTCCTTGGAACATCACTTCAAGGGAAGCGACATGTCGGTGAAAGTTACGCCGTTCTTCCGGCAGACGCACGATCAGATTGAGAACTTCTATCTGAATATCAAGCAAGGATTTATATCGGGGCTCAACGCGGGAAAGCAAACGTCGCGTGGGTTTGAGTTCGCATTCACGAAAGGGAGTTTCGATCGCGATGGATTCGCGGCGCAGCTCGGCTTTGCGTACACCTACGCGGATCTCAAATTTAACCAGCTTCCGAACGGCACCACCGTTCTTTCACCGATCAACGCGGACATCTCGAATTACAACGCGTACTCCAAAGACTGCCAAGCGGGGGGAGCGCTTTCAGGAAAGTCGCAGTACGGCGTTCCGCTCTGTGGAACGCTTCCCGGCGGCGAAACGGCGGCGCCGTGCTATACAACGAGCGGTGCCGCAGATCCATCGTGTCTCCCGGGCTCGATTGCGAATCCGTATTGGAACGCGCCGGGACAGTCACTCCTCGATCCCAACGCGAGTTACTTGCCGTACTCGACGATTCCCGGCGGTATCGGAACCGGCGTGAATGCGTACACCTATCCCTACGTCGCAAGTTTGATCTTGCAATGGAAGAGCAAAAAGCTCGCCATAACGCCGTCGTTTCAGTACGTCGCCGGTAACCGGTACGGCGCGCCCGAAACCACGCCCGGAATCGATCCGGCGACCTGTACCGCCGCGTTGAGTTCGACCATCGGAGGCGATCCGCGCTATCCATACGGTGCGCCCGGCGGCTCACCCTATAACGCTGCCAACTGTGCGAGTGGTCCCGTTATTCCCGACCCGTATACGAGCCAGTTCGATGGCCTCGGCGCATTCCGCGAACCTGCGCAGCTGCTCGGCCATCTGCGCGTTAGTTATGACTTCAGCTCTCACGTTTCGGCAAACGTCACGTTCGCGAACGTGTTGAGCACCTGCTTCGGCGGGCAGCAAACGGCTTTCACCTACTATCAGAACAAGAACGCGTGCAGCTACGGACCCGTGCTCAACGGTTACGAGAGCCCCATAGGAAACGCGTATAATCCTTCAGACAACGTGCAGACCGTCTTACGTTACCCATACGAACCCGTATTTGGAACGTACAACGATCTGACGAGTTCTACGCTAAGCCCGTTCTCGATGTATTTCAATCTAAAAATCCGCTTGTGAACTTGGCGCTGCGACTTGCAGCAATCGCGCTCATCGCCGCCGCGCTTCGCGGCCCGCTGAGCGCGCGATCGTTGCAAATATCCGATACGCGCCGCATCGTCACGGTCGAGGAGCCGGCGATGTCGCCCGACGGAAAACGCGTTGCGTTCGTTGCAATTTCATCGGATTACGCGAACGCTTCGTACGTCCACCGCCTCTTTACAATCAATCCTCGTACCGGGAGCGAGCGGTTGGTCGTTACCGGCCATGACGTGGCGGTGCCGCGCTGGTCGCCGGACGGACGCGCGTTGGCCTATCTGCTGCGCACGCCGCCGAAGAATCATTGGCAGCTTGCCGTTCGCGATGGCAATGGCCGCGTTCGCATCGTAACGCACGCAATGAATGATGTGAACGATTTTGCGTGGAGACCGGACGGAGGCATGCTGGCGTTTTCAGCCTACGATGCGTCAAGTATGAGCGATTACTTCGAGGTCGGCGACAACGATTACACGCAAACGACGCCGGTGCCCGCCGTGCACTTATGGCTCGTGCGGCCCGACGGCGCGCGCACCCGACGGTTAACCAGCGGTTCGTGGACGGTCGCACCGACCGATCCGGGCGGGATTTTTACCTCCGAATTCGCGTGGGCGCTCGATGGAAAATCGTTGTACTTCACGCAAGTGCGCTCGACGTTTCCGGGTGACGATGAGTTTACTACGATCCATACTATCGATCCCGAAACGCGGCGGGTTCAAAAAGTAACCCCGAACGACGCCTACGAGCTTGCGCCGCTTCCGGGCCGCCAAGGACTCGCGTACTCGTATCCGGTCGGCGGCGATTACTTGGCCGAGAACGCTTTGCGCCTTATTCGAGGCGGCGTCGATATGCCGGCGTCGCAATCGCTCGATCGCAATATTGGCGGAGCGATGTGGTTGCCCGATGGCGCAACCATGTTGCTCTGCGGGGACGATGGCCCGCATTCCGCCGCATGGCTATTGCGTCCCGGAGGCGCGGTACGACCACTTGCTCTCGGCACGCTCGATATAACGTGCGATTCTCCCAGCAGCAGTACCTTCGATTCGGGGATCGCCGCGAGCGCCGCGCGCGATGGCGGAATTGCATTTGTTGCAACCGATGCAGCGCGTGCCCCGGAACTGTATTACATGCCTTTGCTCGATAGCCGGCCGCGGCAAATCACGCATTTTAACGACTGGCTGCAGCGCATCAGCGTAGGGCGCATGACGCAGTTCCGCTGGGCCGGCCCGAAGAGCGAACCCGAAAACGGCGTGCTGACATATCCACCCAACGCGGTTGCGGGCGAGCGGTATCCGCTGGTGGTCTTTCCGCACGGTGGTCCCGGGCTTGCCTCGATCGATACGTTCGTTCCGGAGGCGTGGCCCGAAGCGCAATTGCTTGCATCGCACGGCTACATCGTCTTTCAGCCGAATTATCGCGGAAGCGACGATCACGGCAACGCCTACATGATCGCAATCGAACGCGACACGGTTCGCGGTCCTTCCGACGACATCATGAGCGGAATAGCCGCGGTTAAGCAGCTGCCCTCTGTCGATGGGTCGCGGGTAGCCGTCTGCGGGTGGTCGTACGGCGGGCTGCTGACGTCGTGGCTCATCGGGCAGTATCACGATTGGAAGGCCGCGGTCTCGGGTGCGGCGGTAAACGATGAAGCAGAAGAATATTATCTCTCGATCACCAACGTCCAAAACCGTTACTATCTCGGAGAGAGACCTTCGAATCCCGACGGTGCAAAATTGTATGCGCGAGAATCGCCGTTGACCTACGCCGCGGAGATCACGACTCCTACGCTCATTTGGAGCACCACGGGAGATCCGGTCGTTCCGACGACGATGTCGTACAGCATGTATCACGCGATGCTCGACAACGGCCGCCCGGTCAAATTTCTCGAATTTGTCGCGCCGACGCACGGGCCGAGCAATCCGCGAAACACGGAAGAGATTACGCGCGCGTGGCTCGGATGGCTCGATACGTATATGCAACCGCGAGAGTATCCCTCGCGATGACGATCGCGATACGGCGCGCGAACGTGGGCGATCTCGAAACGCTCCTTCCGTTGGTCCAGCGTTATCGCGTATTCTACAAGCAGAAGCCCGACGCGCAGCGCGAGCGTGCGTTCATACAAGAACGGTTGGAGCGTGGAACGAGCATTATTTTTCTAGCATGCATTGACGAACGCGCCGTAGGTTTCGCGCAACTCTTTGATCTTGCGAGCGGAGTGAACCTTGGAATAGAATATGTCCTGGGCGATCTCTTCGTAGAACCGAATGCGCGGCGTAACGGCGTCGCGACGAAGCTACTGGCCCGTGCCGTTGACCATGCGCGCAGATCGAGCGCCACGGGATTGTTCTTGGAAACCGCGATAGACAATGCAACGGCGCAAGCGGTGTACGAGCGCTCGGGATGGAGGCGCGAATCGCGATTTCTAAAATACAACGCGACGCTTTGACGACCGCAAGCAGCGCTTTAGGCGGTTGCGAGGAGTCGCAGCCCGTGATATCGTACCGTGGTTGCCGTGACCGTGGGTAGGTGGCCGAGTGGTTAATGGCGCCAGACTGTAAATTTGGTACGCTAACGCGTTACGCTGGTTCAAATCCAGCCCTGCCCACCATTATGCCCCGATTCGTACGCGAGTCGGGGCTCTTTCATCTCGTGAAAGTTGCTTTTGCGATACGGCCACCCTGCGGCTTGTTGAACCATATGTTTCCGTGCGCGTAGAGGGTAGGAACGGAGTCGGGAACATTGTCGTCGCTGCCGCGTGATGGATAGATCCCGTTACGGAACCGGGTAACGACGCCGCGCGGCGTCATACGAACGAGTTCGTTGCCGTGGTAAATCGGCATGCAAGAATCGCGATCGCGATTGCCCGGATTATTGGAGTGTTACGATCAGCGATCTCTCGCAAGCGCAGCCTATTTCGCCTACTGGGATATTTTGTAGATAATTCCGCCTTGAGGATACTGATCGGCGCTTCCGTAAACCGCGCCCGAGCTATCGAGAGAGACGGTTCCATCCGGGTTCGCTTGAGCCGGGCCGGGGAACGTGTAGAGCACGTCCTCGGTGTAGCCGGAGCCGTTCGGAACGAGCTTTACGACGTTACCGTACGTATTACCAAACTGTGTCGCGATGTAAATGGCGCCTGCCGAGTCTTCTACCGGCGTACCGTCTGGTTCATTGATTGCGGGGCTTTGATCAATGATCGTTTCGGTATATCCACCGCTCCCGTCGGGTCGCAAAGCGTATACTAGCCCATTTCCATTGTTTGCACGATCGTATTGCGTGGTTCCGATAAGCGCACCGGTGGGATCGATGTACACGCCTCCGTGCGGATACAGTCCGTCGTTCGGGCCTGCAAACGTGTGAAGCACGCTATAACTGTACGTGCTTGCGGAAGGGGTTAATTTGTATACTTCACCGGTGATGAGCGGCCCCGAAAAAGTTGTGCCGTACACGTCACCGCGTGAATCGATTGCCAAGTCGCCGTTGGGATAATACGCGGGCGATTCCGGGAACGTATAAAGCGTTGTTTCGGTGTAACTGGTGCCCAAACCGGTAAGCTTAAAGACCACCGCTCCGCAGACGCCGTAGATCGTCGTGCCTATAATCGTCACTCCCGTGACGGGATTACTCGCTTTGTTCCCGCTTCCGCCATGACAAGGATAGATCAGTTGCGCGACGTGCGTGGGGGGAATTTCAAAGACGCCCTTCGATGCAATGCCCCAGATGTTCCCGGCCGCATCCATCCGAATTGGGCCCGGAAGGTTTCCGAATACCGATTCGCGCGTAAAGCGGTGGATGTCGGAATGAACGTAGCCGGATTGCGACGTCTTCAGTTCGTACACAGTACCCGCTGCATATCCGTCCCTGGTTTTGCCTCCGCCTTCATAGGTGCTGCCGAAGATGTTGCCTTGCGCATCAAAGACGGGCGCTCCGTTCGGTTTGGTTCCTGTCCCGGGCGGGAAGCCGTATAGCACGGTTTCGCTGACGGCATTTCGAGGCGTATTTTGCCGCGAAATAGATGACGGTACGAACCCGGACGAGCGTGAAGCGCCATTTTGTCCACCGCCGGCGCATGCTGCGAAAAGCATCGCACCGATGCAAAGTCCGATCATTTTGGCGAGCCGCGCATGACGTGTTGACATTTTGGCGCCTTTCTAGTTTTGGGAACTGCTCGTGCAAATACGGATCCTATGCCAATATCCGCAGATGATTGCGCTCGCGGATATTGGCAGGAACCAACCGAGTTCGCGGCAGGGGAAGTAAAGCCCATGTCAGAGAGTTACCTCCCATGATCAATTTGGAGGCGAAGCGCCAGACCGTGTTAAAGCTGGAGTCGCGGTTGCGCTCTCGTGCCGAAGGAGCGCGATCATGGTGATTTGCGGGCGTTGCATAGTGGTAGTGCTTCTGCCTTCCAAGCAGACAGCGCGAGTTCGATTCTCGCCGCCCGCTCCACGATTCGCCGTCGTAGCTCAGTGGTAGAGCACGTCTTTGGTAAAGACGAGGCCACGGGTTCAATCCCCGTCGACGGCTCCAGCGTCGTAGAATTGCTGTCATTTCAATATGGGCGATACGCCCCGGGGTACCCGGTAACATGAAACTTCTTTCTGCTCGGCCCGCAATCGTGCTTGGCCTCATCGCTTTGGTTGCCGGTTGCGGCGGCGGGGGCGGCTCTACGGGGCCGGTTCCGCCGGGCAGTGCTTCTCCGCCGGCGACTGCAACGCCGCCGCCGACGACAACGCCGAGCGCGCCGCCGACCGCCACACCCACGCCCCCCGGTGCGTCTACGCAAACCGTCGACACGTTCGCGGGCTCCGTTTTCGGAACGCCGAGCGCGCTCTTGCCAACCGAAGGGAACACTAGTAGCGGCGGCCAGGGGCAGCCGATCGACGGCAAAACGTGCGACCCGACGCAGTACAACAATTACCACGTACATTTCTTCCTCGGGTTATGGGTGAACGGCTCGCCGGTTGCGATTCCGAGCGGCGTCGGCATGTTTCTGCCCGGTCCTCCGGTCAACGGTTTCGTCGATACCGCCTCGTGCGTGTATTACATCCACACGCACGACAGCAGCGGCATCATTCACATCGAGGATCCCGATCCCGCCGGAACCCCGATCACGCAGTCGATCTACACGTTGAAGCAGTTCTTTGATGAATGGGGCATCACCGTGAACGCAAATCAAGTCGGGCCCTTTACGGGACCGGTTCGCGTGTTCACCTCCGGCCCGGTTTATCGTGGTGGCATTCCGAGCCAAACCACGCCGGCAAGCGATCTTACGTTCTATGGAACCGACGCTACGACGGTGCCGCTCTACTCATACGAACTAATTTACATCGAAGTGGGAACGATGTTTCCGCCGACGCTACCCAACGTGCGCTTCTACGAGGAGCACTAACTCATCGCATCCGTGTTCAACTACGAAGCGTTCAACGGAGTGTTATGATGAAACACGATACCGTCCCGGAGATCGCGAAGACCGAAGAAGAATGGCTTGCCGAACTCGGTCCCGACCGCTACGAAATACTACGCCGGGCGGGCACGGAACGTCCCTTCACGGGCGAACTGTTGAACGTTCGCGACGACGGAATGTTTGTCTGCGGAGCTTGCGCGGCCGAACTCTTTGGATCGCATGCAAAGTTCGATTCACACTGCGGCTGGCCGAGTTTTACCGAACCGAGTCAGACAGAAAACGTACGGCTGGTGGAGGATCGCTCGCTCGGGATGGTGCGGACCGAAGTGCGCTGCAAACGTTGCGATTCGCACCTCGGTCACGTGTTTGATGACGGGCCGGGTCCCGTTGGGACCCGGTACTGCATCAACTCTCGTTCGCTACAGTTTCAGAAGGCGCCTTAGAACGACGACTGCGGCGCGGTTTCGACGCTGCCGCGTGTGGTGGACGTGGAAGCGACGTCCCGGGCGCCGCTGCGCCAGGCCTGCGAAACTTGGCTGCGGCTAGTTTCGCTCGTCGCGGTATCGATGTCGAGACCGGTTGCGCGTAGTTCCTGAACCACGACGGCAGGTAATGCTTCGCCGATTTCCATGATCATTTGCGCGTAGTCTCCAAGCAGCCGTTGAGCCAACCCGCTCACGGTCATGTCGCCGAGCCCGTTCGCCGTTGCAACGAGTGCCGTGTAACCCGCGCTGCACAGCGCGAGCGCCGTGTAATCGTCCCGTAGCGCTTTCGAGACTTTCGTCTTGCGCATTTTATCAATCGCGCCCGCTACGGCCCCTTCGACTTCCACGACGGCACTTTTTATCGGCGACATCTCGTGGCCGCCGAGGTTCGAGAGGCATTGCTTGAGCTGATCGATATGCGTGTTACTGAGTGCGCTCAGTCGAGTAACCAGCTGCGCTGAGTCCGAATACTCGTTGAAATCATCGTCCTTCTGTTGCGTATCGAACGGTATTCGAATGTGCCGCTCGAGAGCCAGCATGTCGCTTACGTATGTGGCAATGCTATGTTGTTCGTTCGCCATAATCTCCCCGATAGTAGTGTTGTCGCTCTTGCGATAGCACTATACCCGTTTCAACACCTCGCTTCGCGAGAGGCGGCTTTTCTCGGAAGGCCGATCGCTGTATACTGATGGGCCAGAGGTCGATAGCGATGATGAACGAGCGTGCAGTGGACGATGGCGAGTTGCAAGGGAGCGGGGGCATGGTTCTTGAGCTTGCTGTACTCGAAGACGCATCCCAGCAGGCGGACGTCTATTGGTGCAACGTGCTGTGGCAAAGGCAGCAACCGCCTTTCGCTCCGAGCCGCCGGTTGCTTGAGCGCGGGGACTGCTGCGAGATTCGGTCGCTCGAAGCGATGTGGCAAAGCTGGTTCGATGTCCTAACCAGCTGGGAATTCGGCGACGCCCTTATCGGAAACGATCTTCGCAGACTGCTCGATAGCGGCTGCGCAACGAACGCTCTCGAGGAAGACTTCGGCTAGGCGCTCGATTCCGGCGCGGTCCTCGCGTGAGAACCGGCTCTTCTTCGGGCTGTCGATGTCGAGAACTCCGAGTAACTTGTGATTCAGGCGTAGCGGTACTGCGATCTCGGAACGCGAGGCGGTGTCGCAGACGATGTGGTCCTCGAAAGCGTCGACGTCTTCGACGATTACCGTCGTTCCCGTTGTCGCCGCACTTCCGCACACCCCTCGCCCGGCGGGCAGACGCGTGCAAGCTGGTTGGCCGTTGAACGGTCCGAGCACGAGTTCGCCGCTAGCCCGCGCGAAATAGAATCCGGCCCAGTTGACATCCGCAAGCCCGTGATAGAGCAGCGAAGCAAAGTTCGCCGCATTTGCGATAAAGTCGCTTTCTTGCGCGAGCAGCTTGCCGGCCTGATCGGCGAGCAGTGTATAGTCGTCCATACCAATGTGCCTTCTTAAAATGTTACGAGCGGCTTCCTACGTTTGCGAGGACCGATTTTCCGGTAGAACGCGATGGTAGGACTCGGAGGGTTCATGTTCGACGTGCAGGCGCCGGAGCGTATGTCCGCTGGGACGCTGGGCGCGCCGCAGCAGCGCAAAAGCGTATTCGGCAATCAGCTTCTGGACGCTTTACCGAAAGCCGAAATCGCGATCTTGTCGTCGTACTTACGTCGCGTATATCTGCATCGTGGCGACGAACTGATGCGAGATGCTGCCGACCGACAATCCATGTATTTTCCGGTCGACGCTTTTCTTTGGTCCTGGGCAAACACGACGCAAACGGATCGGCCGACGTTGCTCTTGGCGACGGGCCGCCGCGGCGTTATCGGCTTCGACGCTTTGGCCGCAGGTGCGCGCGCGGACGTGCGCACGCACGTGCTTTGTCCGGGAAGCGCTTGGCGTTTGTGCGTGCCGATTGCGTCCGAGCAAAGCACTTCCGAGGCATTCGGTCGCGCTCTCTTTCAATTTTGCTGTAGCGCGCTGCGGATAAGTTCTTACCGTCTTGCGTGCAATTCCGAACATAACGTAGACAAACGAGTGGCGCGTTGGCTGCTGTGGATTGCCGATGAAACCGGGCGTCCGGAAGCGTCCATGACGCATCAGCAGTTTGCCGATTTAGCGGCGATCCGTCGGCCGTCGGTTTCGCTTGCCTTCGCCGATCTCGCCCGACGCGATATCATCCGCGTCCATAACAGCCTCATCCAAATTTTGGACGCCGAACGTCTCGAACGGGCGGCATGCACGTGTCATGCCGCAATCACAGCCGAAAGCGCGCTCGTTACGGGCTAGAGAGCGGCGTGTTTTGGTCGTAGATCAGCTGCCATCCCGTCTCACCGCGCACGAATAGAAGAAAAAGCAAAAAGCGGCTCAACGCTCCCGAGAGGGTCGAGTATGTGACCGACGTCAACGCCCAGCCGCAGTCGTCGCGTTGGTTTGTCCAGAGAATCTCCGGCGAAAATGTCCAGCCGTCTTCAGAAAACCAGTCGCGGTGAGCCGCGATTGCCGCATCGTACCCGCGCAGGACCGACCCGGCCGGCCCGACGAGCGCAACGTCGCGGTGAACCGTTTTTGCGAACCGGACGAGATCGCGTTCTGCGATCGCATCGAGATGGTCGCGCAGGCTATCGCCAAAGGCGCGCTCCGGCGCTACGGCCACGATGTTTCGGTGTTCGGACAGATCAGCAATTCTCGAATATCGCATCCGCGCGGTTGCGATAACGCAAAGATGACGGATTTTGCAACGTCTTGCGGATTGTTCAATCTTGCGTCTGCGCCGGGCTTGTATTTCGGATCGCGGCCATCGAAGAACGTGGTCGACATTCCGCCAGGAATAAGCAGCGTTACGCCAAGCTTTCCGGAGAGTTCGGCAGCGAGCGCGCGCGTGAAGCCGACCACGCCGAACTTCGATGCGCAATAGGCGGATGCGTCGGAGAGTGCACGTAGTCCCAATGTAGAAGCCACGTTGACGATTCTTCCATTCGGATCTTGGAGTAGATACGGCATAGCCGCGCGCACCACCGCAGCTACGCCGATCAGATTCACTTCGATAACGTGCTGCCACGTCTCAAAGGGGACTTCATCGAAGGGACCGCACGCATCGATGCCGGCATTTGCCACGACGCCCGCTAATCCACCGTGTCGCGACGCCGTCTCGTCAACGGCCTTCTTGACGGCGCGCGCGTCCGAGACGTCGACTTGATGGTAGTCGACCGTATCGCCGCCGCCGCGAGCGATATCTAAAGCAACCGGTGTCCCGCCGGCTCGATGGATCTCGCTTACGATTGCCGCGCCGAGACCGGCCGCTCCACCGGTGACCACATATGCGCCGTGAAGCGCGCCGGGAATTCTCCGAGCTTCGGGCTCGGTCGTCGTTATCGTCATTATGCGTCCTTATTGTATTTTGGTAAGTACGGTGGATTTAAACCATTGAACCGCGCTCCGCAGTCCGGTTTCCAACGAGGTCTGCGGGCTCCAATGCAGCGCTTCCCGCGCGCGGGTGAGATCGGGCCGCCGCTGCAAAGGATCGTTCTGGGGCAACGGAAAGCGCTGTGTTTGTAATTCAACACCGCAAAGATCTGCAACGATCTGCGCGAGCTCCATGACGGTAACTTCTCGATCGTTGCCGATATTGATAACGCGATAGAGCGGCCGCTCCTCCGCCGCAAAACGAAGCACGCCGTCGACTAAGTCATCGACGTAACAAAGAGAGCGAGTCTGGGATCCATCACCGAAGATCGGAAACGGCGTGCCGTCGAGCGCCGCTGCGATAAACGCGGGCACCACGCGGCCGTCGTTACGCCGCATTCGTGGTCCGTACGTATTGAAAATCCGCACGATGCGCGCATCCAAACCATGCGTCCGCTCGTAGGCGGCAATCGTCGCTTCACCAAAACGCTTTGCTTCATCGTAACAGGATCGCGGTCCGTTCGGGTTGACGTTGCCGAAGTAGGTTTCGCGCTGCGGATGTTCCAGCGGGTCGCCGTAGACTTCCGACGTCGATGCGAAAATGAGCCGCGCACCACATTCGATCGCAAGCTCGCAGCAGCGTTGCGTACCGACCGAGTTCACGCGCAGCGTTTCATGCGGAGCGTTCGCATAATCGATCGGGCTTGCGGGAGATGCAAAGTGGAAGATTGCGTCTACGCTTCCCAGCCGCGGTAACGATTCGCAGATATCTTGAGCAACGTACGAGAAACGGCGATTTTCGACGAGCCCGGCTATATTAGCCAGCTCGCCCGTAGCAAGATTGTCGATTGCCGTTACGTCGTCCCCTCGCGCGATCAACGCTTCGCAAAGATGCGAGCCGACGAAGCCGCAACCGCCCGTCACGACGGCCCTCACACCGGCGCCTCGAAGCGTTCCGGCCGTCCCGTGCCGTGATACTCGAATAGCAGCGCTCGCATTGCTGCCGGATCGAGCGCGTTTCTTACATCGAATACGCGCGGCGCCCGCATGCGCTGCTGCACGTCGCGCCAGGCTACCGTCTGATACACCGGCCATGGCGTCGCTAAGACGAGATAGTCCGCGCCTTGCGCTGCTTCGTACGGCGAAGCCGCGTACGTTACGCGGTCGCCGAGCACCGCTCTTGCAGTCCCCATTGCGGCCGGATCGTGAACGCACACGCGTGCGCCCAGAGAAAGCAGTGCTTGCACGAACGCAACCGATGGAGACTCCCGAACGTCGTCGGTCATCGGCTTGAATGCGAGCCCCCAAACCGCGGCGGTCGTTCCATCCAAATCTCCGCAAGCGCGCACGACTCGCTGAAGCGCATTGACGATCGCGCTATGGTTCACGTCGAGCACTGCATCGAGCAGCTTGGCGTCCATGGCGTGCGTTTTCGCCACATGGCGGAGGGCGCTTACGTCTTTCGGAAGGCAGGACCCGCCGAAACCGATGCCCGGCTGCATATACTGCTTGCCGATGCGATGATCGTATGCAATGCCGCGCAGCACGCCGTCGATATCCGCTCCGACGGCGTCGCACAAGCTCGAGAGTTCGTTAATAAAAGAGATCTTCGTTGCGAGGAATGCGTTGGCGGCATACTTGATCATCTCCGCGGTATGCGGATCGACGACCAGAACGGGTGCATCGAGCCGCGTATAAAGGTCGCGCAGCAACGAGGCTGCCGTCGCGTCGCGCGTGCCGATAACGATTCGGTCCGGATGCATGAAGTCGCTTACTGCGCTTCCTTCACGAAGAAATTCCGGATTGGACACCACGCGAAAGCGGCGTTCCGGGGCTTCGCGTTCGAGTAAGCGCGCGACGAGATCGCTGGTTTCGACCGGAACGGTCGACTTGTTGACGACCAACAGTCCGTCGTCGGCGTGCTTGGCGATGTCGCGTGCGGCTTGTCTGACATAGGTTAAGTCGGCATCGCCGAGCGGACCGACCGGCGTACCGACCGCGATAAAGACGATGGACCGGCCCTCCAGCGCTTCCCGTGCGCTGGAAGTAAATCGTAGATGACCGTTATGAGATTCGCGCGCGACGATGTCACGAAGCTCCGGTTCGTGAAACGGCACCTCGCCCGATCGCAGGAGCGCAATCTTTGTCAGGTCGGTGTCGTAGGCGATTACGTCGTTGCCGAGTTGCGCTAAGCAGGCGGCGGTAACGAGCCCGACATAGCCGCTTCCGCAAACGGCGAGTGCATGCATGAAGTGCTAGTTACCAATCGGCGGATGCCTCAGACGGCTTGGTAACGGAACCGACGCGGATGTTATCTTCCGAACACTCCGTGACGGCTCGAGAGCCGTTGGTGGGAAACGACTCTACACGAACCCTTTTTCCGGAGGACGAGCAAGCAGCCTGTGAATGTTCTAGGGATCAACGCGGTCTTTCACGATAGCTCCGCGGCGCTCGTTTGCGATGGCCGGATTGTTGCGGCCGCAGAAGAAGAGCGTTTTAGCCGTCGAAAGCACGGCAAGGCGTGCGTGCCCTTTAGCGCGTGGGAGCTTCCCGCGTCGGCTGCACAATGGGCGCTGCAGTTTGCCGGACTGTCGGCTGCGGATATCTCGGCGGTCGCGTATTCATACGATCCCGAGTTAGCCGCATCGACGCAAGGCGCGATGCCGGACGATAACTGGGAGTCGCTACGCACGCTCTACGTCCGCCGGTTTCCGCAATTTTTGCGCTCCGTGCTTCCCGGCATTGAGTCCGCCGAAATCTGTTACGTCCCGCATCACGTCGCCCATGCCGCGTCGGCATACCTGGCAGCGCCCTTTGAATCGTGCGCGGTGATGGTTTTGGATGGCCGCGGTGAGAGCTCATCCGCGCTGCTCGGCAGCGCGCGCGACGGCGATCTCTCCGTTCTCTCCACGCAGCAGTTGCCGCACTCGATCGGCCTGCTCTATGAAGAGCTCACGGTTCATTTAGGATTCCACCGCTCTTCGGATGAGTATAAAGTGATGGGGCTTGCCGGCTACGGCACGCCGCGTTTCCTTCAGCGGCTTCGGGAACTCGTGAGGGTTAACGAAGGAGCGTTCGTCGTCGAGCCGGTGAATTTTAGCGAGTTCGCTCCCGTTCGTCACGATGGAGCGGCCTTCGATGCGACGCACGCCGATCTGGCGGCAAGCGTACAGGCGCGGGTTGAGGAAGTGCTGCTCGAGTTGGCCCGCTGGCTCCATGCCAAGACCGGCGAGCATTATCTCGCGATGGCCGGCGGCGTCGCCCTTAACTGCGTCGCTAACGCGCGTCTCGCGGCGGAAGGGCCGTTCGAAAAGGTCTGGGTTCAACCCGCAGCCGGAGACGCCGGAACGTCGCTAGGGGCGGCCATGTTCGTCGCTCACCGCTGCGGCGATCGCGTACTCCCCATGGAAAGTGCCGCGCTAGGCCGCGAATGGGACGACGCGGCAATCGAAGGTTGCCTTCGCACTGCGAAAATTCCTTACCGGCGCAGCGAAGACATCGGCGCCGAAGTAGCGCGGACGATCGCCGGCGACGGTATCGTGGCGTGGTTCCAGGGCCGCAGCGAATTCGGACCCCGCGCGCTCGGGCATCGTAGCCTGCTTGCCAATCCGCGTTATGCGGAAAATCTCGAGCGCCTCAATGACGTCAAGGGCCGCGAGCAGTTTCGACCCGTCGCACCGATGGTTTCCGAAGAGCGCGCGAGCGAAATTTTCAGCGGTCAATTTCCGAGCCCGTATATGCTCTTCACACACCGCGTTCGCGAAAACTGGAGCGAGCGCGTCGCGGCCGCCATGCATGTGGACGGCAGCGCGCGCGTCCAAAGCGTCAACCGAAAAGAAGAACCGCTCGTGGCGCACATGCTCGATGAAGTAGACAGACTTACCGGCACCCCGGTCGTCATCAACACCAGCCTAAATACCGCCGGGAGACCGATGGTCGACGATCCGCGAGATGCGTTGGAATGTTTTGGTTCGGCACCGATCGATTTACTTGCGATCGGATCGTTTGCGGTGCGACGAGCGGTATGACGTCGTACAGCATCGTCGTGCCGACCATCGGCCGCGAATCGCTTCGCACCCTGCTGGATTCGCTCGAACGCAACGGCGGCCTCAACGCGGAACGCATCGTTCTCGTTGACGATCGCGCGAACGCTGCTGCTCCGCTGAACTTAGACGGAATACAATCCCGCCTACGGGATCGTATCGAAGTAGTGCGCAGCGGTGGTCGCGGCCCGGCGGCGGCGCGCAATGTGGGATGGCGTGCAACCCAAAGCCAATGGGTTTGCTTTCTCGACGACGACGTTGTCGTGAGCGAAACGTGGGCTGACGATTGCAAAAAGGACCTCTCGCTTGCCGAGGATCGCGTAGGTGGCGTGCAAGGCAGGATAACCGTCCCTTCGGATCCGCAGCGCCCTCGCAGCGACTGGGAACGCAACGTCGGCGCACTCGCGCGTTCCGCATGGATAACCGCCGATATGGCGTATCGCCGCACCGCGCTCGAGGCGGCCGGCGGATTCGACGAGCGTTTTACACGCGCGTACCGCGAGGATTCCGATCTCGCTATTCGCATCCAGACCGCCGGTTATGTTTTGGCGTATGGCGCGCGCTCGTCGCTGCATCCGGTGCGGCCCGCCGACCGATGGATCAGCGTGCGGCTGCAGCGCGGAAATGCAGACGACGTGCTGATGCGAGCGCTTCACGGTCCCAATTGGCGCGACCTCGCGCAGTCGCCGCCTGGACGCTTCCGGCTGCACGCCGCTACGGTATTGGCCGCAGGCATTGCGGTCGCAGGTTCGCTTGCGTGGGCCGCTCTAACCGCCGATTTCGCATGGCGCAGAATAGCACCCGGTCCAAAGACGCGCGATGAAATCGTTACGATGGTTACCACGAGCGCGGCGATTCCGTTTGCCGCCGTCTATCACCGTTTGAGCGGATACGCACGCGTGCGCGCGATGCTTCGGAAAAAAGCCGCGTGAAACGCGCGATCCTTTTCGACCGCGACGGAACGCTCATCGTAGACCGTCCGGGGAACTCCGATCCCGCGGCGCTCGCTCTTATGCCGGGTGCAGCCGATGCGCTTGCGCTTGCGCGAGAAAACGGATGGTCGATCGGCGTCATCACCAATCAACCTAGTATCGCGGACGGATCGCTGGACCGCGCGACATTGTCTGGTTTACATTCGCGCATCGAAGAGCTCGCAGGGCCGATCGACGGCTGGTTCGTTTGCGCGCATGGTGCGAGCGACCGATGCGGCTGCCGCAAACCCGAGCCGGGGTTGATTTTCGACGCCGCAACGTTCTTTGGCGTCGATACCGAGCGATTCGTCGTTGTTGGAGATATTTTCAGCGACATCGCAGCGGCTCGCGCGGCCGGTGCTCCATCCGTTCTCGTGCCGACGCCGGTGACGCTTCCAAACGAAATTGAAGCGGCGCCCGTTGTTGCGCGCGACATTTTGGAGGCCGTGAAGCGGATCGTCGGAGGCAGCCTTTGATGGCAAAACGGATTCTCGCCGTGCGCCAAGACAACAATGGCGATGTACTGCTGGCAGGCCCGGCATTGAGAGCGTTACGCGATGGATGTGATGCGCTCACTCTTGTATGCGGTCCGCGGGGAACGAACGCTGCGCGCCTTTTGCCGGGCGTGGACGACCGCATCGTTTGGGAAGCCGCGTGGATCGACGCGGATCCCTCAACCGTCGATCGGGCCGACGTCGATGCATTCGTCGATACCGTGCGACGTGGCCGTTACGATGAAGCCGTTATCTTTACGTCGTTTCATCAAAGCCCGCTTCCGATGGCGCTGCTTTTGCGTCTAGCGGCGATTCGACGGATCGGCGCGATAAGCGTCGACTATCCGGGATCGCTGTTGGACGTGCGTCATAGCGTCGCCGACGACATGCATGAAGTCGAACGTGCGCTCTCGCTTGCAGCGAGCATGGGATACCATCTCGCAGCGCACGATGATGGCCGGCTTGCAATTGAAGGTATTCCACAACAGCATTCGTCTGCAAGGAAGTATGTCGTGGTGCATCCCGGCTGCACGGTACCGGCTCGCGCGTGGTCCGTTCAAGGAAACCGCAGCGTTGCAGCAATGCTCGCGGAGAGTGGATACGACGTCCTCGTTACGGGAAGCAGCGATGAATCGGCGATTACGCGGGCCGTAACGGATGGGCGCGAGCACGTTTGCGATCTCGGTGGAAAGACGTCGTTCGCGCAGTTCGCCGCAATCGTACGCGATGCGGCAGCCGTCGTCTGCGGCAACACGTCGACCGCCCATGTGGCGGCTGCGGTCGGTACGCCCGTTATCGAGATATTTCCCCCGACGATACCGGCGGCGCGTTTTCGTCCCTGGATGGTGCCGCACGTTCTTTTAGGCGATCAAAACATCGCATGCCGCGGATGTCGCGCTCGCGTCTGCCCCATTCCGGGGCAACCGTGCATCGCCGCCGTCAGCGCTCAAGCGGTCGTCGATGCCGTTCGCTCGCTGGCGAAGCGCACCGCGGCAGCGTAATGAACGTTTTGCTTTGGCACGTGCACGGTTCTTGGACGACGACGTTCGTGCAGGGCACGCACCGTTACGTTTTTCCGGTCCTTCCAGACCGCAGTGCGGACGGCAGAGGCCGGGCCCGTACGTGGGATTGGCCGAAGTCCGCGATCGAAATAGCCCCCGAAAATCTCGCCTTCGCGGGCATCGACTTTATCGTGCTGCAACGGCCGCACGAATTCGATCTGGTTCGGCAATGGATGGGCGTTACGCCCGGTGTCGACGTGCCTGCGGTCTATCTCGAGCACAACGCGCCTCAAGGCCGTATCAACGACATGTTTCATCCTATGGGAGATAAGCTCAACGTGCCGGTCGTTCACGTGACGCATTTCAATCGGTTGTTTTGGGACTGCGGCGATGCGCGAACGTACGTGATCGAACATGGGATCATCGATCCGGGACATTTGTACACGGGCGAGTTGGAACGTTGCGCGGTCGTTATCAACGAGCCAGGACGCCGGGCGCGCGTCACCGGAACGGATCTGCTGGAGCGGTTCAGCGCAGTTGCGCCGGTCGATCTTTTCGGTATGGGCGTCGCTGCGTTCGGCGGTTACGAAGACCTGCCGCAGCAGCGCATGCATAGCGAACTAGCGCGCCGTCGCGTGTACGTTCATCCGATTCGTTGGACGTCGCTCGGCCTTTCGCTAATCGAAGCAATGCAGCTCGGTATGCCGGTCGTAGCGCTTGCAACAACCGAGGTTCCGCATGCGGTTCATCCGGACGTCGGCATCGTTTCCACCGACGTCGACGCGCTGGTGGAGGCCAGTCGCCAGCTGCTTAACGATCCGGTCCGGTGTACTGAATTGGGCGGTCGCGCGCGCGCTTATGCGTGCGAGCGTTTCGGTCTCGAACGATTTCTGCGCGATTGGGATTCTCTTATCGAGGAGATGGTGTCATGAAAGTAGCGTTCGTCTCGGAACATGCAAGCCCGCTGGCCGTCCTCGGCGGCGTGGACGCCGGCGGCCAAAACGTGCACGTCGCCGCACTGGCTGAAGCGATGGCGCGCCACGGCGCGGACGTCCGCGTTTATACCAGACGCGACGATGCCCGGTTGCCCGCCGTCGTACCGTTTTGTACGGGAGTTCTTGTCGATCACATCGATGCCGGCCCGGCGCATGCGATCGAGAAAGATCGTCTGCTTCCGTATATGAAAGCCTTTGCCGCCCAGCTGGCGGAACGCTTCGGCGAATGGCGTCCGGATGTCGTGCACGCGCATTTTTGGATGTCGGGCAAAGCATCGCTCGATGCAGCTCTGCCCAGGCAGATTCCGGTCGTACAGACCTTTCACGCGCTGGGGATCGAAAAGCGCCGGTATCAGGGTGTCAAGGACACGAGCCCGCAAGGTCGCCTCGACGAAGAGAACCGCATCGCTCGCGAAGCCACCCACATCGTTGCGACGGCAAGTGCTGAAGGTTTCGAACTCGTCGGCATGGGCGCGGACCGCAGCAAGATTACCGTGGTACCGTGCGGCGTCGATCTCGCGCATTTTTCTGCGCTCGGCCCGAGCGAACGGCGCAATCGCGGTATGCGGCGTCTTTTATGCGTGAGCCGTCTCGTGGAACGCAAAGGGATCGGCGACATTATCGCGGCTCTACCGATGCTGGAGGGAACCGAACTTATTATCGCCGGCGGCCCCGATGAAGCGGATCTGTGGAACGATTCCGAAGCGTGTCGCCTGCGCGACATCGCGCGTTCGCTCGGCGTATCGGACCGCGTTACTTTTCGCGGTCGCGTGGATCGTCTCTCAATGCCGGCGTTAATGCGCTCTGCGGATGCCGTCGTATGTTATCCGTGGTACGAACCGTTCGGGCTCGTGCCGCTCGAAGCGATGGCGTGCGGGATCCCTGTCGTCGTTGCGGCAGTCGGAGGATTGGTCGACAGCGTTCTCAACGGAATTACCGGCGTGCATGTCGAGCCTCGTTCTTCCGTTGCGCTCGCGCAAGCGATCGCGCCGTTGTTGCGCGACGAGCACAAGCGCATTGCGCTCGGTCGGGCGGGCGAACGACGAGCGAACGAGCGATTTGGCTGGCCGCGCATCGCAAGCGATACGCTCTCCGTTTACGAGGGTGTTATCGCTCGACCCGGCTACGCGGCACAGGCGTCGTGAGATCTGCAATCACGACGCGAAGACCGCGGCTCGTGATGCTTCGCGCACTCGGGCTCGGCGATTTCCTTACCGCCGTGCCCGCATATCGAGCCTTGGCGCGTGCGTTTCCAGGCCACCATCGCATCCTCGCTGCGCCGCTCAACTTAGCACCGCTGGCAGCGCTGTGCGGCGATGCAATCGATGAAGTTGTCGACACCGCTCCGCTGACGGCAATGGATCCGGCGCTGCGCGCAGCCGACGTCGCGGTAAACTTGCACGGTCGAGGACCGCAGAGCCATCGCATTATTCTGGACTCGCAGCCGCGACGAGTGATCGCGTTTCATAACGCGGAAGCCGGCGGGCCGGCGGACGGCCCGCGCTGGCGCGAGGGCGAACATGAAGTGGTGCGATGGTGCCGCATGCTCACCGAAAGCGGCATCGCAGTCGATCCGCGCGATCTCGATCTTGTCGTTTCAAAACAACCGCCCGCATTGCGGAATACGGTCGTTCTGCACCCGGGAGCATCGAGTGAGTCGCGTCGCTGGCCGGTCGAGCGCTGGATAGAGCTTGCGGCGGAGCTCGAACGGCGCGGACGATCCGTCGCGTTGACAGGAAATCCCGGCGAATTTCGGCGGTGTCGCCTGATAGCGCGAAACGCGAAGCTGCGCAATGGCACGGTGCTGGCGGGACGCACGTCGTTGAGCGACCTTGCATCTATCGTGGCAAGCGCAGAAGCGATAGTCTGCGGAGACACCGGAATAGCTCACGTTGCGACGGCGGTCGGGACTCCATCGGTCGTGCTCTTCGGCCCGATGAGCCCGGTGCAATGGGGACCGCCTGCAGATCGCCCGAAACATCGAGCGATATGGAAAGGCAAATTGGGCGATCCGCATGCCGCATTCGTGGATCCGGGTCTTGCATCGATTAGCGTCGCGGAAGTAATCTCCGAAATCGACGCGTTGCGTGGTTTGTAGCATCGCTGATACTAGTTCTGGTGGTAGCACGCTGAGAATTAGGGGGATAGGCACGGCGAAAAAGTCGGCTTCGGTCGAGAAAAATGCTTTCATTAGAACGTCGAGCACGTCACGGCGCCGGGTGCCGACTGCGCGACTTCACAGGAAAAGCGTTCTGATGAAATGCAAGGAGCGCTCATGACGGATAACCTTTTAGAAGGCCGTACCAGCTGGCCAGATATCGACGTAGCCGCATGGGCACCGACAAAACGGACGTTCCATCTGTGCGCGCAGATGCTCGGAAAGCTGCGCGTTGCGCTATCGCCCGTGCAGCCGAACTGGATGTTCACCGCCCTGCTATTGTCGGCACGCGGCATTACGACCGGCACGATACCGTGGCGGGAAACCTCTCTCCAAGCGTCGCTGGATATTTTCTCATCCGAAATTATCGTCGAACTCAGCGACGGCAACAGCGAGCGCATCCCGATTTCGCCGGAACGAACCGTGGCGGACATCTATACGCGTCTGCAGACGGCACTTAAAAAGCTCCGTGTCGAATGCACGATTTCACCCATCCCTCAAGAGATAACGGACATCACTCCCCTGCCGCAGGACCGCCGTCCCGCCGTCTACGACCCCGACGCCGTTTTGCGCTGGTTTCAAGCCGCGACCGCTACCGCCGGCATTTTCGAGCGGTGGCGTACCCATTTTTTCGGGCGCACCGGCATCCAAGTCTGGTGGGGTGCCCTCGATGTGGCTCTGCTTTTGTTTAACGGCAAACACGCCGCGGCGCCGTCCGACCGCGGCTTCATCATGAAATACGACTTGGATGCGCAGATGATGAACGCAGGGCTTTTTTACGGCGATGAAACGACCCCGCCGTTCTTTTACGGCTACATTTTCCCGCAACCGGCCGGCGCGGAAAAGCTGGCGATCGGGCCCTCAGCGGCTTCGTGGTCCGAGCCGCTCAAGGAGTGGCTGCTTCCATACGATGACGTTCGCCACGCAGCGGACCCGTCTGCCCAACTGCATGCCTTCCTGGATTCCATTTACGGGCATTGTATTCAGGCGGCCGGATGGGACCGCGACGGGTTGTCATATATCGCACCCAAAATGCGGGCTCCGAAAACCTGAAGGGAATAAAGAAGTGACACCTGCGCCCGTAGCTCAACTGGATAGAGCAAGGCACTCCTAAGGCCGAGGTTGCCAGTTCGATTCTGGCCGGGCGCAAATTTCCGCGGATAAATCGCTTGCAAGCCGACTTGCCGGCGTGGTAGCATGGTTGCTGAACGGACCGCCGGTCCGTTTATTTTATGTGTCATGGTAGACTGAAATGGCAAAAAAAGAAAATCGCGTAATGGTCGTTATGGCGTGCACAGAGTGCAAGCGCCGCAACTACAACACACAAAAAAATAAGCAGAAGACGACGGATCGGTTGGAACTGAGCAAGTATTGCCGTTTCTGTCGTTGCCACCGTTCCCACCGCGAAACCAAGTAATCAGGGTAGCCGCCGAAGGCGATAGGCTCGATCGGCGTCCCTTAGGGCGGTAGCTCAATTGGTAGAGTTGCGGTCTCCAAAACCGTCGGTTGCAGGTTCGAGTCCTGTCCGCCCTGCCAAATTTTTTCCGGGAGACAACGCGAAGTGAACGAGCAGAAAAAGGGTGCGGTGAGCCGTGGTGCTTCGGCCGCTAGAACGCAAGCTCAAACGATGCGCGGCAACGATTTCGTCGCCGGAGTGATTACGGAGCTCAAGCGCGTTACGTGGCCAACTCGCGACGAGTGGGTGTCGGCAACGATTCTCACCGTGTTGCTCGTTGTCAGCATTGGCCTCTTTACGTATGTCGCGGACCAAGTTTTCGGCTGGCTGTTTAGCCAGCTTCACTTGACGAACATCTAAGCGGTATTCATGTCAGAGATTGAACGCGAGCGCGACGGTACGGCGCTCCAAGAGGAATACGACCTTCCCGCCCTGCCCGTCGACGGTTCCGAAAATATCTCGCAGCCCAAGGATGAGGCGTCCACCGCGCTCGCGGAGAGCGCTGCCGATGGAAGCACGACCGTTGAGGAACGGGACGAACGCTCTGCGCGTCCGGCAAAAGACAATCGGGCTTGGTTCGTGATCCACACGTATTCCGGCTACGAGAACAAGGTCAAGGCAAATCTCGAGCGTCGCATCCATTCGATGAACATGCAGGACAATATTTTCCGCGTGCTCGTGCCAATGGAAGACGAAGTCGAGTTCAAAGACGGCAAGCGCAAGATCACGCCCAAAAAAGTTTTTCCGGGATACGTCCTGGTTGAGATGATTATGGACGACCAGTCGTGGTACGTCGTGCGCAACACGCAGGGCGTAACGGGTTTCGTCGGCAGCCCGGGACCCGGGGAGAAGCCTAAGCCGCTCGAGGAAAAAGAAGTCAAAACGATCCTCAAGCAGATGGGAATCGAAGCGCCGAAACTCAAGATCGATTTCGCAAAAGGCGATCGAATCAAGGTCACGTCCGGGCCGTTCTTCGACTTTACCGGCGTCGTAGACGAGATTACTCCGGAAAAGGAACGGCTTCGCGCGCTCATCTCCATTTTCGGCCGGGAAACACCCGTCGAACTAGAGTTTTTCCAGGTGGAAAAAGTTTAGGAACCTCTAAGTCGCGCTACGCCAGAGCAACGTTTCTCACGGAAGCGACCCCGGTCCGGTGAGATTCTTATGGGGGAGACTCATCGCTTGATGCGATGAATCGTACGAGGAGATATCATGGCTAAACGAGTCGTAGGAAAAATAGGCTTGCAGCTCCCGGCGGGCAAAGCAACGCCGGCGCCCCCCGTCGGCCCGGCGCTCGGTCCGTATTCGCTCAACATCATGGACTTCTGCAAGCAGTACAACGAGCGCACCAGTTCCCAGGCCGGCATGATCATTCCGGTCGAGATTACGGTGTTTGAAGACCGTACGTTTACGTTTGTAACTAAGACGCCGCCGGCTTCATTCTTGATCAAGCAAGCGCTCAAGATCGCTTCGGGCTCTAAAGAACCTAACCGTAACAAGGTTGGCAAATTGACGAACGATCAGATCGAAGACATCGCAAAGGTAAAGATGCCGGATATCAACGCGAACGATATCGATGCGGCGAAGAAAATTATTGCGGGAACGGCGCGCTCCATGGGCGTCGAGGTGGACGCGTAATGGCGCAGCAACACGGCAAACGTTTTCGTAAGCTCGGCGAAAACTTCGATAAGAAGACGCTTTTTTCGTCGACCGAAGCGATCTCGATCGTGAAGAACAATGCGAACGCAAAGTTTGATGAGACAATTGAAGTTCACGTCCGTCTGGGTGTCGATCCCAAGAAGAGCGACCAGAACGTGCGCGGTACCGTGCTGCTGCCCAACGGGACCGGCCGTACCGTACGGGTAGTTGCTTTCGCCAAAGGCGACAATGCAAAAGCTGCCGCCGAAGCCGGCGCGGATATCGTCGGAGATCAAGACCTCATCGACCGGCTCAAAGGCGGCTTCACCGAGTTCGACGTCGCCGTGGCGACGCCCGACATGATGGCACAGGTCGGCAAGGAGCTGGGCCGCATCCTCGCGCAGAAGATGCCGAACCCGAAGGCCGGAACCGTTTCCGCAAACATCGCGGGCGCAATTCGCGACATAAAAGCCGGCAAAGTCGAATATCGCCTCGACAAGACGGCGATCATCCATACGATTGTCGGCAAGGCCAGTTTCGGTGAGACGCAGTTGCTTGAAAACGTCAACGCACTGCTCGATGCGATCGTCCGCGCGAAGCCGTCGGCCGCTAAAGGCACCTACTTGCGTAGCGTCACGTTCGCAAGCACGATGGGACCCGGCGTGAAAGTCGATCCAAACCGCGTTAAAACTACCGCGTAGCGAGACGCGCGCGCACGCTTTTACACGGACGCGATCGGAAACGCTTATCGCAGGATATCGACTCTTCCCGAATGCAGGTCGTAGACGCCGCCGGCGATCGAAAGTGAGCCGGATTCTACGGCGCTTGTGATGATAGACGATCGCGACGTCAGCATGCCGATATTGTCCTGGACGTTACGAACCGTCGCATTTTCGATCCAATCGCCGCTCATCGATTTCGTCGAACGTGCGGCAGGCGCGACCGCGTTGACCAGCGTTTGAATGTGCCCCGCTTGTACCTCTCCACTTTTGACGTACGCGACGGCTGCTTTGACCGCGCCGCAGTTGCGGTGTCCTAAAACCAGTATCAGCATAGACTTCAGCACCGAAACGGAATACTCGATGGATCCGAGCGCGCTATCGTCAACAAAGTTTCCGGCGATACGAACGGCAAATATGCTTCCCGGAACCTGGTCGAAGACCGTTTCTACCGGAACGCGGGAGTCCGAGCACCCGAGCACGATCGCGAAAGGACTTTGCCCGGAGGCGAGTTCGATGCGGCGCGCGGAGAGCGGGACGCACTCCGTCCGATCCGCGACAAAGCGTGCGTTGCCTTCGAGCAGCTTTTGCATCGCCTCGCGCGAATTTCGAGGTTCGGCGACAGCGGCTTCTGCGGAAAAGCCGCTGTCTGCAATGGCGCCCAGCCCTAGCGCTGAGGTCGTGAGAAACCGGCGTCGATCATACGTCATGATTGCGCTTTTGCTATGCGTTCGAACGAACCCCGCAGTCTCGCTCGAACGGTTTCGAAGTAAGGGCCTTAGTGAGACGCCGGCGGAGGACAGATGGTGTGAATCGGGGTCGGGGTGGGCTGATTAGGAGTCGGACCGAGCGGTGACCCGCCGCTGCTTCCGCCGTGGCTCGAAAAGACGACTCCGATAAGACCCAGCGCAAGCCAAGGCAAGAATCCAAAGCTGCGGTGCGCTACGGCTTGCGCCGGAACGATCGGCTCGGACGATACCGAGACCGGTGCTGCTGGAACCGGAGTTGCGGGCGGCTGGTAGGCCGGGACATCCGCCGGGGGAGCCGCCGCTACGGCGTTCTGCGGCGTAACGTATGCGGGAGCCGCCGCCAAGATGCGATGCCGTTCCATAACGAACGATACGTTGCCGCAACGGTTGGGCACGAAGACGCGAAGCGTACCGGTCGGCTTCTCTAGATCGACTTCCCAACCGTGGACGTCCGGCGGAATAACGACGTTGTGATGGGCGAAGGCCACTCCGCCGCGCGCGCCGGTCATCCCGTCAAGGTGCCGGGGTAGCGTCACGTAACGAGCCCCGCCGCGATTGATCTCGTGGCGAACGGTCGCCATATCGGACGCGGATAACCCTAGGCGTTCGCCGGCTTGGGCGATGAGCGTCGCATTTTGGTTGAAGTCTTGTTGCAATTGTGCCGTTGAAGAAATTTCGCCCAACAGCGGCCCTTGCGAAAAATTCGTTACCTGAAACGGTTCGGCCGCGATGCTGTTGGCCGGAAATACGATAATTAAAGCCGCTATAAGCGCGGTTTTCATGTTCACAGTAGTCACCTCTCTTGGAACTATTCTCCAACGGCCGGCTTCTTGCTTGTTTGTCCGTTGGGACTTACGGGGAAGTTTGTGTGATCTTTGAGCCTGGAAATCCTTAACGAAATCCAAACACTGCCGGATTTCGCCGCAGCGTTGTTTCCGGGTCGTTTCCTTGCATTCCGGAAGGCCTCGTGGTACTCTAACGGACGGCTCCGAAGACCGTAGGGGTCCTCCGCCTGAGGACTTAAACCGGCGACCCTACCGAGGTGCGATCTACTGCCGGGCTTAGAACGATTACGATTCGATATCTGAGTCCATCTCCAGTTGAGCGCCCTCCGGACGGATGGAGCGCTTTTTTCATTGTCACGAAAGCGAATCAAACGTCACATGCCGACCGCACGTAAAGAATCAGCCGTGCAAGAAATACGAGATCGGCTCGCAGGATCGCCGAACTTGTTTTTAACCGATTTTCAAGGGCTGACCGTCGAAGAGATCACGAAGCTTCGCGGCGAGCTGCGCAAGGACGGCAGCACGTACGCCGTCGTGAAGAACACACTTTTCAAAATTGCGGCGGGAGAAGAACTCTCGAGGGAGTTCGATGCATTTCTCGCCGGCCCAACCGGCATCGTTTTTGCCGGTGCAGATCCCGTTGCACCCGCAAAAGCCATCAGACAATTTGCAGACGACACCAAAAAGCTTGGAATCAAAGCCGCGTTCGTCGATGGGAAGTTCGTCGACGCAAGTCAAGTCAACGTGCTCGCAACGCTTCCGTCCAAGACGGAACTGCTGGCAAAACTCGTCGGCACGCTTGCGGGACCGATGCGCGGCCTCGTTACCGTGCTTCTCGGAAATTCAAGCGGCCTCGTCCGCGTGCTTAACCAAATCCGTGAGCAAAGAGAAGCCGCGGGTTCGAACGTTTAAGGAGACTAGAGAATTACCATGGCATTAGCCGAACTTATTGAATCCATCGACAAATTGACCGTGCTGGAACTTGCCGACCTTGTAAAACAGCTCGAAGAAAAATACGGCGTTTCCGCAGCGGCACCGGTCGCGATGGCCGGCCCCGCGGCGGCCGCAGCGGCACCGGCAGTCGAACAAACCGAATTTGACGTCGTCCTCACCGAGGCCGGAGCCGAAAAAATCAAGGTGATTAAAGCCGTGCGCGAACTTACGAGCCTGGGACTTACCGAAGCTAAATCGTTTGTCGAAAGTGCGCCGAAGGCCGTCAAGGAAGGTGTCACAAAAGACGAAGCTAACGCAGTCAAAGCAAAGCTCGAAGAAGCCGGAGCGAAAGTCGAAATCAAATAATCGAGTAAAATTCGCGCAAGCGCCGATATATCGCGGGACCGATTCGATTCGGTCCCGCTTTTTTGTGCGCCCGGCATGGACGCGTCGAGCAGAGCGCAGGTCGGACTTAGAAGACGCAGTCTGCGGTTTTGTTGCTCCACAGCGGCTGCATCGGAAATAAGCCGTTGTTGCGCAAGTAAATGGCTTGATTGAAGCCGCGGTTTGCGCATTTGTCGCCGATCTCGCCGGACAAACCATCGCTATCGTACCATGCGTTGAGTCCGGGATCGGTGATCGCTTCGGCGATCTCATGGCCGAGTACAACGCTGACGCCGTCGTCCGGCCCGTTGACCGTATATGCGCCGCACCCGGTACCCGCCTCGGTGACGTATGGATCGACCGTGAAAGGTTGCGGGCTCGTTTTCGTACCGAACGCCGTATGGAACGCGCAGAATCCGCCCGGACCGAATCCTGGCGGATCGTGGCGGTATCCGAGGGAAACGACGTAATCGATGTCCTTATTGTTGCCGATTTTCAAGAAGTGCTGGGCGCCGACAACTTGAGCTTGGATCTGGGCGGTGGTTGGTTTCGCCGGCGCTGCGTTTTTGTCGACCAAGAACGAGAAAAGGGAGTTTATGGGGTTTGTGATGTAGCCTTGGGCCGACGAGTAATACTGCGTCGTCGTGCCGAGGAGCCCCGAACCACCGATATCTTTGGCGAGATTATACAGGATCGCTTCCGTTTTGTTCGGATCGTTCGTGCAGCCAGATGTGCCGCACGTACCGAAGCCCCATAGGATTAATACGATTTTCGGCGCTTTCTGAATGGGTCCGCCGTGATAGAGCATGGGCGAATACGTATTTTCGGGGATCGCTCGATTCTGCTGCGTTTGATAGGGGAGAACGTGTCCGACGCCGCCACCCGGCAATGACGTGACGTTAGTCCCGGGCCTCGCGGAGAGCCAGTCGCCGGTCGGAGATTGCGGAGCCAACATGAATTGGCTCGTTTCGGAGCGATTTGACGGGTAGAGCTCCGTAAAGGAACTCGTCACCAGCGCGGGCGCGGCGCTAGTAGCTTGTGAAGTGCTGGTCGAGGCCTGCGGTAGGACCGATTGAGGCGCCGGCATGGACGTTGTGCCGGGCGATCCGCCTCCGCAGGCGGTAAGTAAAAAGACCGAGGCCGCACACATAGCGGCTGCGGGCGAGAAAGAACGCATTAGGCTTCTCCACACAGAGTTGATAGCTTGGCTTCTACGAAGCCGGATGCGAGCACCCCGAGACTCGCATCAAGGATAGTTCATTTCGGTCGCATCGCTATGGGCGTAAACACTCATTTTTCCGGTGAGTAATGCCTGCCGGACGCACGTCCAGCAGGCATCGAGCCAACGCTCGCCAGCTTTCATACCGGCTGCATTGCACCGCGCGTTGCACCGCGCGTTGCACCGCGCGTTGCACCGAGAAGCGCAATCTCCGTAGCGTCGACGATCTGCAGCGAATGCGTTCCTCGGATGTCTGTTTCTCTGCGTGTTACCAGATTTGACAGCGTTCGTTTGCGGGGCGAACCATGGCTTTGCCGAGCGGGCACTTCCATGCCGCGGCGAATTGCGGCATGTTCGAAAGGGTAGCGTTCACGCGGAACTTATCGAAAGGATGAACGTCTACGTTTGCTAGGAGCGCGGTTTCCTGGGTGCGCTGCGAGCTCGCCCAAACGTGTGCGAATCCAAGAAAGAAGCGCTGCTCGGGAGAGAATCCGTCGATCGTTTGGCGAGGATGAACCGCTTGCCAGCGTTCGAAGGCTTTGTATGCGATCGTCAAACCGCCGAGATCGGCGATCGCTTCGCCTTGCACGAGGGAACCTTGTTCGTGCACGCCCGGGACAGGGATGAGCGCGTCGAATTGGTTGACGATACATTTCGCGCGCGCATCAAAGTTCTTGGCATCCGATGTCGTCCACCAATCGCTCAGATTGCCGTCTTTGTCGAATTGACGGCCCTGGTCGTCGAAGCCGTGAGTCGATTCGTGACCGATGACGGCGCCGATCGCACCGAAGTTCGCCGCCATGTCCGCGTTTGCATTAAAGAACGGCGGTTGCATGATGCCGGCGGGAAAGTTTATTGTATTCGTCGTGGGATCGTAGTACGCATTGACGGTCGGCGGCGTCATATCCCACTCGTATTTGTCGACAGGCTTGCCGATCTTCGCATAATCGTATCTGGTCGCGTAGCTGTTTCCCGAGATAACGTTATCGACGAACGGCCCTTTGGACACCGCGAAATCGCTGTAATCGCGCCATTTGTCCGGATAGCCGACTTTTATAACGAATGCGTCGAGCTTTTCAACGGCCTTCGCTTTCGTTGCCGGCGACATCCAATCCAACGTCGGAATGTCCGAACGCAATGTCGATTCGATATACTTCACCAATTCGAGTGCGCGCGCTTTAGCCGCCGGAGGAAACTCCTTGGCGACATAAAGCTGGCCGAGCGCATCACCGAGCGCCCCGTCCGTGCGGGCTACGCACCGCTTCCACCGGTCTCGCTGCTGGGTCGTGCCCGATAACGTGGTCGAATAGAAGTCAAAATTCGAGCGGTCGAACGCTGCCGGAAGCGACGTCGCGAAGGCGTGGATGACGTGCCAGCGCAGGTACGTCTTGATCTGTGCCGGCGTCCACTGTGCGAGCTGCGCGGAAAATGCTTTCAAGTACGATGGCTCGGCGACGTTAATTGCGCTCGGCTGGACCGATGATGCCGTGAAAAACGATGCCCAATCGAAATTAGGAGCCATAGTTTGCAAGCCGGCGAGATCGGTCTTATTGTACCCGGCAGCAACGTCCCGTTCTTCAACGCGCGTTTTCTGATTCTCGGCAAGGACCGTCTCCATGCTCATTACGGTCGCCGCATCCGCTGCGGCTTGAGCCGGGGACTCGCCGCTGAGGACGAACATCTGCGTAACGTGCGCGACGTACGCTTTCTGAATAGCTTTGCTCTTATCGTCGGTCTTGGTGTAGTAGTCGCGGTCGGGCAACCCCAGGCCCGATTGCCCGATCTGGGCGATGTTCATCGTGCTTTGCTTGAAGTCGGCTCCCGAACCAAACCCGAAAAATGCATCTACGCCGTCAAGCTGCAGCGCAGCGACGACCGGAGCGGCGGATTTCATGTCGCTGATTCCATCGACCGCTTTGAGCAGGGGAACGAGCGGAGCAATGCCGGCCGCATCGATTTGCGCCGTGTTCATGCACGAAGCGTAGTAGTCTCCGATCTTCTGAGCGTTGCTGCCTGACGGCTCCGACGAATTGGACGCCGCGTCGAGCAGACCGTGGAGGACGCCTTCGTTGCGATCGTTGAGAATGTTGAACGAACCCCAAGAAGCATACGCCGCCGGAATTGGATTGTTTTTAATCCAATCGCCGTTCGCAAACTGAAAGAAATCCGCGCACGGTTTACAGGTGCGGTCTAGATAGCTTGTGTCGATGCCACTGCTCGTCTTGGCTGCGGCCTGCATCGCGCCGTGGGTAGAAAACAGAACGACCACGGCAGCAATAGCGGCGATGCGAAGTCCGCTTGACTTTAGAGATACCATGAGCCGTTACATACGATTGCGGCCGCGCGTTTCCTATAGCGGATGTGCGGACGATACGTTGGAAGAGTATCGCCCGAAGGTTGCGGGATCGCTGTGAAATTCGTTTTCCAGATCGGTCACGCGATGATCGTCGCGGGGATGGTCGGAGAGCATTTCAAGCGGGACCCCGCTTGGCCGAGTTTCGAAACGTTGGAAGAGCCAGACCATTCCCCATGGGTTGTAGCCCGACTCCGCGCAGGTGTAGGCGCCCAGATGGTCGGCGTTGCTTTCGATTCCCCGCGAGTAGTTCATCGCTTGCGCGTTGGCCAAGAAGTTCACGGCAAAATTTCCCACGTCGCTGCGGCCGACTAAAAGACCGATAAGGGTCGCTCCGATCTGGAGATTCTGGTCCTTTTGCGCCATCGTGTACACGTCATGGTGGATGTCGTGCGACGTTTCGTGGCAGAGCACTCCGGCGAGTTCTTCGCGGCTCTGCGCAAAGCTCATCATCGACGTCGTTACGTAAACGTTTCCGCCCGGCACCGCGAATGCGTTGGGCTGGCTATCGTTCACCAGAATAAAGTGGAAGGGCGTGAAATATTTTTTGTCGGCAACGGCCGCAATGCGGCGGGCGATCGGATCCAGCTTCTTGTAATACGGCGACGACGTGACGATCTTGCCTTGCTGCTGCAGCGTCTGATATTCTCGCGCGCCGATCTGAAGTTCCCACTGTTGCTCTTGATCGTACGCAGATGCGGGCGCTATCGCAGACGCGGCCAAAGCGATTGCGGCAATCAAGGCGGCATGGAGGCGAAATTTAGCGAGCATTTTTAGTGAGGTCTTTCACAACGGTATATAAACGAAACGGAGGGCTCCGGCGTTTCTGGAGACCTCCGTTCCATCGATATGCCCCGTGCCGGCCGACCCTTCGCTAATGCACGAGGAAGCCCACTAGTAAGAGTGCCACGATGTTGAGCACTTTGATCATCGGATTGATCGCCGGGCCGGCGGTGTCTTTGTACGGGTCGCCGACCGTGTCGCCGGTTACCGCAGCCTGATGCGCGATCGAACCTTTTCCGCCGTAGTGTCCGTCTTCAATATATTTTTTGGCATTGTCCCACGCGCCGCCTCCGGTCGTCATTGAAATCGCAACGAAGAGCCCGGTGACGATGGAGCCCACTAAAATGCCGCCCATGACCTGCGCGCCGGTATCACCGCGCAAGATGTTAAAAACCGAAAGGAGGACGACGACGATCGGCACGCCGACCGGGATAAGTGCCGGGACGATCATCTCCTTGAGTGCCGCAGCCGTAACGATCGAAACGGTCGTGCCGTAGTCGGGCTTCGTGGTCCCCTCCATGATCCCCGGAATCTCGCGAAATTGCCGACGCACTTCTTCAACGACGGCACCCGCCGCGCGTCCAACCGCTTCCATAGAAATCGATGCGAAGAGATACGGAAGCAATCCACCGATGAAAAGACCCGAGAGCACGTACGGGTTGCCGATTGCGAAAAGATTCGTCACCGACGCCGCGCACGCGACCGGATCTCCTCCGGCAAGCGCGCACTTCGCTTTGATGAGTTCTTGCAAGAACGCCGCAAAGAGTACGACCGCTGCAAGGGCTGCCGAGCCGATGGCATATCCCTTCGTGACGGCCTTCGTCGTATTGCCGACCGCATCGAGCGGATCGGTAACGTTGCGTACGTCTTCGGGCATCTCGGCCATCTCCGCTATGCCGCCCGCATTATCCGTTATCGGCCCGAACGAGTCGATCGCTACAACGATCCCCGCCAGAGAGAGCATGGCCATTACGGCGATGGCTACGCCGTACGTGCCGGCAAACGAATAGCTAACGAGAATTCCGATGACGATCACGATTGCCGGCAGCGCGGTCCCCTGCATGGAAACGGCAAGTCCCGCAATCATGTTCGTTGCGTGTCCGGTAACCGACGCTTTCGCAATCCGTTGAACGGGGCCGAATTGGGTCCCGGTGTAAAACTCGGTGATGTACGTAATCAAGCCCGTGATGACGACGCCGACCAGCGCACAGATAAAGATGCTAGTGGAATTGACGTGCTGGCCGCCGTCGAGCAGCGTATCGCCGGTGAAGACCGCTCTCGCGATGAAGAAAAACGCGATCAACGCGAGTATTCCGGCGGCGATCATGCCGTTATACAAGGAGCTCATGATGCGACTTTTTTCAACTTTGCCTAGGCCGACGAGCCACGAGCCCAAGATCGAGGCGACGATTGAAAATGCGCCGAGCAGCAGCGGGAACGTCGTCGCGTTCGGCAAGGTGTTTCCAAAGACTAGATTTCCAAGCAGCATTGCCGCGACCGTTGTAACGCAGTACGTTTCAAAAAGATCGGCGGCCATACCCGCGCAATCCCCGACGTTGTCGCCGACGTTGTCCGCGATAACGGCTGGGTTACGCGGATCGTCTTCCGGGATTCCGGCCTCGACTTTACCCACAAGGTCCGCGCCGACATCTGCGGCTTTGGTGTAAATTCCACCGCCTAGACGTGCGAAAACGGAGATAAGGGAGCACCCGAATGCAAGCCCGATCATTGCGGCCAGAGACTTCGTCACGTCGCCGTTGTTGATGCTCAGCAGAATCGCGTAGTATCCTGAGACCGCGAAGAGCCCCAAGCCAACCACGAGCATGCCGGTCACCGTGCCGCCGCGGAAGGCGACGTTGAGAGCCGGGCCGAGTCCGCGGCGCGCCGCCTCGGCGGTACGAACGTTGGCGCGGACGGAAACGATCATCCCGATAAACCCGGCGCCTCCCGAGAGGATTGCGCCGATCAAGAATCCGACGGCTGCCTCCCAACCCAGCCTCGGGGCGAAAAGGATAAGAATCGCGAGTACGACCGCTACGATGCCGATCGTCGTGTATTGGCGTTTCAGGAAGGCCATCGCGCCTTCCTGAATTGCTGCCGCGATCTGTTGCATGCGCGCATTGCCGTCGGGCTGTCGAAGGACCCAGAAGGTCAAGACAATGCCATAAATGACGGCTAGAACGCCACCGATCAAGCCGGCCGAAATTGCAGACTGTGACGTCACGTCGTTTCCTTACCGTTGAACTAAGAGCGATGCGGCGCCGAAGCGGCGCCACTTAACCCGCGACGGTACTGCGATTCTTCGCCGCAGTCCTCCGTATGAGAATAGAGCGGGCTCCTCTAGCTTTGATTTTCCAAGAAGCGCTGGTGCGACTCGGAGATTATCCTCCGCGCGTACGCTGCATCCCGCCAATCGCCGACGGTTGTTTCTTTGCCCTCGAGCTGCTTGTAGGTTTCGAAGAAGTGCGAGACTTTACGAAGCAGGTGCGGGAAAATCTGGGTGTAGTTGTGGATCTCTTCAAAGGCCGGTTCCCCAACCGGCACCGCCAGCACCTTATCGTCGGGTTTGCCGCCGTCGACCATCTCGAGCAGCCCGATCGGACGTGCGAGCACGAGGCATCCCGGAAACGTCGGTTCGATAACCAGAACCAGAACGTCGAGCGGGTCGTCGTCGAGGGCCAGCGTCTGCGGTGTGAATCCGTAATCGCCGGGGTAGTGAATTGCCGAATGGAGGGCGCGATCCAAACGGAAGATATCGAGCGATTTATCGTATTCATACTTATTGCGAGATTTTTCAGGAATCTCGACGATGACGTTTATCTCATCCGGCTGCGCTTCGCCGAGCGGCAGATTTAAGTAGTTGCGCGGTCCTTGTCCATCCATAACAGAGTTGCGCCGTTCGCGCAGCCGCAGAACGGAACCTCGATGCCATTAGTCGCATATAACCGGGTGCGTAAAGCTTCCCGCGGCGAATTCGGATAGAAGCGCGTGTCCACAATCGTAATCTCCGAGAACGAGTTTCGTGCGATTCGCGATCTGATCCGCGAGCGTTTCGGAATTTTCTACGACGACACCAAACAATTTTTGCTGCAGAGCCGCCTTCAAACCAGACTCCTCAAGCGCCGTCTCGGCGCATTCGACGCCTATCACCGGTATTTGACGACGTCGCTCGAGCGAGAGGACGAATGGGCCGAGCTGGCTTCGGTTCTCTCGAACAACGAAACGTATTTTTTCCGGGAGCGCGCGCAGCTCGACGTTTTAGCTACGGAACTTTTGGACGAGGCGCACAAGCGCGGAGGACGTTTACGGGTGTGGTCGTCGGCGAGTTCCACGGGCGAGGAGCCATACACAATCGCGATGCTCCTGCGGGAAACGCATCGGCTAGAGCCCGGGATGCTTGCACTGCGCGGCACCGATCTTTCGCCGCGCGCTCTCGAAAAAGCGACGAGCGGTTTTTATCGCGAGCTTTCTTTTCGCGCAACGCCGCCGGAGATGATTGGACGATATTTCCGCCCGTTCGAGAATGGTTTCTTCATCAACGATGACATCAAGCGCATGGTGGAGTTTTCGCGGTTAAACTTACTCGATGCCGGATCCGTTGCGAAAATCGGTATTCAAGACGCGATTTTCTGTCGCAACGTGCTCATCTATTTTGATAAGCCGACCCAGAAACGGGTCGTGGAGGCCTTTGCCCGCGTGCTTCGCCCGCAAGGCTACTTGTTTCTCGGACATGCCGAATCGATCATGCGCCTGACCGATCTGTACGAACCGTTCGTCACGCCCAAAGCTATCTATTACCGGCGGAAGTAGCGTGATTGAGCCTTTGATCGACGTGCTCATTACCGACGACTCGGCGTTTATGCGGCGGGCCATCGTTAAGATGGTGGAAAGCCAGCCCGATATGCGCGTTGCGGGCACGGCGCGCAGCGGAGAAGAAGCTATTGAGAAAGCCCTCGCGCTGGACCCCGACGCGATCACGATGGACGTCGAGATGCCCGGAATCGGTGGACTCGAAGCGGTCAGGCAAATCGTTGCTGCCCGCAGCATTCCGATCATTATGTGCAGCTCGCTCACGCGCGAGGGCGCCGAGACGACGTTTCGAGCGCTCGAGCTCGGCGCCGTCGATTTCATTACCAAGCCGGATGCGGCGTACGTCAATATTACCGACGTTGCGCGCGACCTTATCGAGAAAATCCGCGCGGTCGCGCGCAAAGGATCGCGCCCACGAATTCAATCGGCTCCGCGCATCTCCGGCCCGCGAACGATTCTGCCGCCCGAGCGGCCCCGAGTGCAGCGCTCGATTTCGGACCCCCGCTACCATTGCGTTGCGATAGGAACGTCGACCGGCGGCCCCGTTGCACTCTCGCATATCGTTCCGGAGCTCTCTGCAGACTTTCCGCTGCCGATTCTCATCGTGCAGCACATGCCGCTCGGCTTTACACGCCCGCTCGCAGACCGCTTAAATTCGCAGAGCAAAATCGCCGTTCACGAAGCCGTCAACGGCATGCTTTTGGAAGCCGGAACAGCGCTCGTCGTGCCGTCGGGCAAACAGCTGTCGCTGCGCCGCTCGCCGGCCGGAGAAGCAGAAGTGCGTCTGCGAGATGATGACGGTTCGTCTCTGCACGTCCCCAGTGTCGACGCCCTCATGGAAGAGGTTGCAACGGTCTACGGACGAGCTGCAATCGGGGTGATTCTTACCGGGATGGGTCAAGACGGTGTAAAGGGCCTGCGTAAGCTCAAAGCCCGGGGCGGTTACGTGATCGGACAAGACGAAGCAACGTGCGTGGTATACGGAATGCCGCGTGCGGCGGCAAAAGAAAGCCTGGTAGACCGGGTCGTCGAGCTTGATGATGTAGCCGCGACGCTGGCCGAACTCACAAACGTATCGAAGTCTTAACGTTTCAAGCCGCGACTGCGGCGCAAGCGGTAGGAGGCGTCGCACCATCTATGAATATGGAGCGGACATGCTCGGACGCACGTCAATCGGGGTTGCATGAAGCTTAACGCTCCGCGTCGCTACGTCATCGGCGGAATCGAACTTTCAAGAGACGAAATCGTCCACAAGTATTTGCATTTAGTGAAATACGTTGCAGGCCGGATTTCGGTAAATCTGCCGCCCAACGTCGAACTCAACGATCTCATTAACGACGGCATCCTCGGCCTAATCGATGCGATCGAAAAGTACGATGATGCGCGAGGCGTGAAGTTTGAAACCTATGCGATCACGCGCATAAACGGCGCGATCTTAGACGCTTTGCGGTCGCTCGACTGGGTGCCTCGAGCGGTGCGGCAGCGCGCCCGCGAAATGGAACGCGTTCATCAGGAGCTTGAAACGCAATTCGGGCGCGCGCCGAGCGCCGAAGAGATGGCCGAGCGCATGGGGCTCACGATCAAAGAGTACGACCAAGTCGTCCAGCGCGTGCGCGGCACGGCGGTCCTTTCGCTCGAAGAACATCTTCCCAACGAACGAGGTTACGAGATTCCACTTGTCGACACGCTGCGCGACGATGGAAACGACGTCATGCACGAAGTGGAATCGCGTGAGGTCCGCACCGAACTCGTCGCCGCGGTCGAAAATCTGTCTCCGCAAGAGCGCACCGTTATCAAGCTGTACTACTTCGAGGGTCAAACGCTCAAGGAAATAAAGGGCGCCCTCAACGTTTCGGAATCACGCGTCTCCCAGATTCACGCCCAGGCGGTGATCCATCTGCGCCAACGGCTCAAAGAGATGCGCGAAGACCTCGGATTTCGTGAAGACGACCCGAACGTCAAGCAAAAATACCTCAGGAAGCCTGCGCCGGATGTCGATACAAAAACAACACACGCTACGGGGTGAACTGCCGCGATGGCGATAAGACCGGTGGATCTGCAACTCGCATATCTGGCCGCCCCGCAAAACGCGGCCCAAATTAACGTCGCCCAAAATGCCCCGCTGGCAGCACAGGCCGCGGCGCAAGCTGCCTTCATCGACGAACTGCACAAGCGCGAAGAGACGGTCGAAGAGGTCAAAGCCGCCGAAGGTACCCTCATAAAAACGAATCCGGACGCGCGCGGAAACGGCGGCGACAATTCCGATGGGCGCGAGCAGCACGGGCGTAACGGTGCCGGCCAGCCGGAATTCGGTCTGGCTGAAGATGGAGAACACTTCATCGACGTTACGGCGTAGGAGCCGTGTCGAACTTCGATCCTGTAGCGGCCGCTGCCGCACAAGCGATTGCGGGCGCCGAACGCGCTATCGAAATCGCAACGCTGCAGATCGGTCTCTCGGGCGACGCATTTCAAACCCAAATACGGACGGGAGATATGCTGGAAGCGGTCGTTCTACCGCCCCAAAACGGATCCGACCGTCTGCTGCTGTTCGGAAGATCGATCGATGCAGAGCTTCCCCCGGGAATTCATCCGGGCGAGTCACTGATTCTGCAAGTGACCGGTCTATCCGCAGAGCACGTTATCGTTCGAAATTTAGGCCCCGTAAGTTCGATGCAGCCGTTGCCGCCGATCTACGTTGAACCGCCGCAGCCGTTCGAAGAACCGAATCCGCAATCGCAATTGCGAAGCGCGCCATCGCCGGCGGCAGTTCAGCCGATGCAAGCTCCCAGCCGGCCGGGTGCGCAACCCAAAGCGCCTGCGTTCGGTGCGGTGGCGCCTCCGCGCGAAGTCTTCGTCGCGGCGTCCGTAACACGCAATTTCGGTGACGTTTCCGTGCGCGCCGAAACCATAAATATCCAAACGCCGGCCGATCGAACGTTGCCGTCTCGCGTGCGGGACGCGAGCGACCGTCTCGCGCCCTCCGCGCTAAATTCCGTCCTCACGCGTGCGCGCGAGCCCTCGGCTTTTGGCGCATCCGCTGCATTCCGTACGATGGACGACGCCGTGACGCGCGTTACGACCGCATACGAAAGGCTGAACGCGGCGCTTGCAAAGATGACGAGCGCCGACCCGCGTGTCGGTACGTTGCGCACGCTGCTGGCCTTCACGGCCAAGATGGACGTAAGCGCTGCTCGAACGCTCCCCGAGCAGCTTTCGTCGTTCGTGTCCCACGTTGTCGGCGGCGCAGAGAACAAACTTGCTCAAATCGTGCGTGCGCTTCTTCCTGAAGAGCCGACGGCTGCGTCCCAGACGCAGGCGCGAGCCGCCGCCCCGGCCGAAAACCGTCCTGCGATACCAGCGACGTTGCCTGCGCAACGAGCGGCGCCCGAAGCACCAAGCCCGCAATCCGCCAAGGCTTTTGAGCCCGCCCCTGCCGCTCTAGCGCGCGCGACGGAACGCACCGTCGCGTTGGAATACGATCTCAAGGCCGTTATATCGTCGTTGCTGCACGACCCTACGCGCGAAATAACGCCGCAGATTGCGCAAGAACTCAGCGATGCGCTCGATGCAACCACTGCCGTGCAGTTAAACGTGCTTTCGACGCAGAGCGCGGAGCCCGGTTCGATAACGATTGCGCTTCCCGCATATTTTTACGAAGGCGGAAGACCGGCGCAGCTACGCGTTTCGCGCGACCCGCGCAAGCCGGGAGACTCGATGGATGCGGACACCTTTTGCGTAGCGTTTCTTCTCGATACCCGGTCGCTCGGCACGGTAGCGATCGAAGTGAATACCGTCGGGCGCGCCGTAGCTGTCAGCGTGAAAACAGAACGCGCAACGGCGGCGAACCGCTTCCGCGACACGTTCGAGCATCTAAAAAAGCGGCTCCAGAATCTGCGCTACAGCGTCGCATCGATGGACGCGAACATCGCGCGAAAGAACGCTCCGCCGCCCCAAGCCCTCCCCGAAGCGACACACCGCGCGCCGAACGCGGGCAGGGTCGACTTGCGAGCATGAAGCGATTTTTCGATTTCTCCAGGACCGTGTCCGAGCGTCCCATCGCGGCGGCCCTGCATTACGATCCGCTTGCGAACGAACCGCCCGAAGTGCTCGCAAGCGGAAGGGGCGTTACGGCGCAGGAGATCGTTCGAATTGCGAAAGAGCGCGATATTCCGCTTCATCAAGACGCAGGGCTCGTCGAGGCGCTCGCCCGTCTAGACGCAAGTGAGTATATCCCTCGCGAACTTTACGCCGTAGTAGCCGAAATTCTCGCTTACGTCTATAAAGTCGATACGGCGGCGCGTTAACGACTTTCCATCGCGAGGCGAGCGCGTCTTCACGGTTCACCGATTCCCATGACGCATCGTGCGGTCGAGGCGAACAGGAGTTCGCTAGTATGACGGGAAGTGCGCAGTCCGTGAGCTGGTTTCAACGCCTCCGAACCTCCCTCGGAAAAGCCCGCGAATCGTTTGCCGCGGTGCAGACGTTAGGCCGTGCTAAAGTCCCTCTCACCCCGGAATTCTGGGACGAACTCGAAGAACTGCTGATTCTCGCCGACTTCGGCGTTCCGACGACGAATAAAATCGTCGATGGGCTGCGCACGGTCGCGAAACAAGAAGCCTGGAAGACGAGCGATCAGCCGGTAGCGCGGTTCCATAAGGACGTTGAACGATTTCTCAGCCTTCCAGGCGGTGGGCTCGACATATCGGCGCGTCCGGCCGTTATCCTCATCGTCGGCGTGAATGGAAGCGGAAAGACGACGACGATCGGAAAGCTGGCCGCGCGCTTGCGCGGTGAGGGAAAGCGCGTGATGCTCGTTGCGGGTGACACGTTCCGCGCGGCCGCTACCGAACAGTTGGCGATATGGGCGGAACGCAGCAAGAGCGAGATCGTTCGAGGCGCCGAAGGAGCGGACCCGGCATCGGTCGTTTTCGACGGGATCAAGGCCGGCGTCGCGCGCAACTCGGACGTTATTTTGATCGACACCGCGGGGCGCTTGCAGACCAAGACCAACCTGATGGAAGAACTCAAGAAAATCCGCCGGATCATCGAACGCGAGTTGGGCCACGCACCTTCTGAAACGCTGCTCGTGGTCGACGGCACGACCGGCCAGAACGCGATCTCGCAAGCGAAGCTCTTTCATGCCGCGACGCACCTCACGGGGGTCGTCGTGACAAAGCTGGATTCGAGCGCCAAGGGCGGCGTGTTGGTTGCAATCGTCGACGAGCTGGAAATCCCCATCAAATTTATCGGGCTCGGTGAGAGCGCCGATGCGCTTCGTCCGTTCGTCTCGTCGGAATTTACGCAAGCGCTTTTCGACGACGCGCCCGATTCCTTACGCGTGTGATGCCATGCACTTGGCATTGTCATACCGTAGCGTGATCTCATTACAGACATAGAACACCGAGCAACCAAGGAGAAATAATGGCATCGCAAGACGAACGGCTGGTCGCCCTTACAAACGCACTCGCGCAGATCGAGCGTCAGTTCGGCAAAGGCTCGATCATGAAGATGGGCGATTTCCAGGAACGCATGGCGTTCGAGGTGATTCCGACGGGGTCTATCGCACTCGATCTTGCGCTGGGAGTGGGCGGCCTGCCGCGCGGGCGAATCGTCGAGATCTACGGTCCGGAATCGAGCGGCAAAACGACGCTCGCGCTGCATGCCATTGCGGAAGCCCAGCGAGGCGGCGGTACCGCGGCGTTCATCGACGTAGAGCACGCTCTCGATCCAAATTACGCCGCGGCGCTGGGAATCGATCTCGACAATTTGCTCGTCTCGCAGCCCGATACCGGAGAGCAGGCGCTCGAAATAGCCGAGATGCTCACGCGCAGCAATGCAGTCGACGTCATCGTCGTAGACTCCGTTGCGGCGCTCGTAACGAAGGCCGAACTGGAAGGAGACATGGGCGACGCGCATGTCGGATTACAGGCGCGCCTGATGTCCCAAGCGTTGCGCAAGCTCACCTCCGCGATATCGCGAAGCAAAGCCGTGATGATCTTCATCAATCAGCTGCGTGAGAAAGTCGGCGTGATGTTCGGAAGTCCCGAAACCACGTCAGGCGGCCGCGCGCTGAAATTCTATGCCTCGATCCGGCTCGACGTGCGCAAGCTCGAGCAAATCAAGGTCGGACAAGACGTGCTCGGAACGCGTACGCGCGTGAAGGTCGTGAAAAACAAGGTGGCACCGCCGTTCCGGCAAGCCGAGTTCGATATAACCTACGGAAGAGGCATATCGAAGATGGGCTCGATTCTCGATGTAGCGCTCGAAAAAAACATCGTCGGAAAGAGCGGTTCCTGGTACACGTACGGCGATCAGCGCGTGGGGCAAGGTCGCGAGAATGCAAAGGCGTTCCTCGAAGAGCACAGCGATATCGCAAGCGAGATCGAATCGAAAATCCGCGAAGCGCTTGCCGGAGCCGTATCGAAAAACGGCTCAGGCCGTCCGGTGGCAGTCGAAGAAGAGTAAACGTGGCGCGCAGCGCTTATGCCGCGTCGTTAGGACTGCTCGCCCGTCAGCGGCTAACCGAAGCGCAACTTTGGTCGAAGCTTGAAAAGCGCGGCTACGATGACGACGCGATCCGTTCCGTCGTAGCGCGCTGCCGGAACGAACGGTTTCTCGACGACAACCTCTACGCGAAGTTGTATGTCGAGCGCAAGCGCAAGGCGATCGGATCGGCGCGGCTGATCGCCGAACTCGTACTTCGCGGAATCGATCGCGATGCAGCACGGGATGCCGTCGACGCAAACGATGATGATGAACCGTCACGGTGCGTTCGCGCAGTCGAAATGCTCTTTAGGCGCAAGCCTTCACTAAGTTACCCGTCGGCGGCACGCGCGCTCGAGCGTCTGGGTTTCCCGGCCTCCATTATCTACGCCAGCCTCCGAGCTCACGCTGGATCGTTTGGACCCCTCGCCAACGCGGATGCGGATGCGTTCTCGTCGCCGTAATCTCCCGACCCGGTGCTTTCTGCGTTTTCCGGAGCCACCTGCGCGTAGTTCAACATCGAAACGAGCAGTACGCCGCCGATGGAGTTTCCGATGAAAACCGGCAAAACGAAGCTTACGAAAAAATATTGCCAGCTCGCCGAGCCGTTGACGACCGCATAGAGCGCCTCAACGGAACCCGCTATTATATGCGAGAGGCTCGCCGCGCCGACTACGTATGTAACGATCAAAATGACCCACAGCCGGGCGTTTTCGGCGGCCGGCAAAAGCCAGACCATCAGCGCGATGAGCCAACCGGCGAATATCCCTTTCACGAGCGTCGTCGCGAATCCGTACGAAAGCGCTTGCATTCCGATAGCAAGAAACGCGGCTTTTACCGGCGCGGCAAACGTATTGGTGTGCGCGACAGCTTCAGCAAAAATGAATGCGCCGATGAGGTTCGCTGCCAAAACGATCGACCACAAGCGAAGCACGCGCGCGAATGTTGCCCGTCGTTTGGGATCGTCGAGCAACGGCACGATGGCCGTTACGGTGTTCTCGGTGAAAAGCTGTTGGCGTCCGAGTACGACGATCATGAAACCAAGCGTATAGCCGAGATTTTCTAATAGTCCGCGCCATGGAGTATCCGGCAGCGCCGCGCGAATCATTCCGCTTGCAACGAGTGAAAACCCCATCGATAACCCAGCCGCCAATCCTGAAAAAGCCAGCGCCGCCGTGGGACGATCGAGTTCTTGCTGCCCTTCGAGGCGTATCGTTTCGAAGACGACGGCGGCTCGAAGGCTGCCGCGACGGTTCGCCTCGCCACGTTCTCGTTTCGTGAGCTGTTTGGAGGTGGAACTATCGCGCTTGTCCGGCGGCCGAATGATCATGTCGGGATTCATGTCTTGCTCCTTACCCGGATGGGCACTGGCGGGGATATGGCCGCTCCAACAATCGTCATCGCGGAAGACGAAGAAGCGATTCGCGATCTCGTCGTACACCATCTCGAACGAGAAGGCTTTACGGTCGCCGCGGTCCCCGACGGCAACGCCGCGTTGCGCCGCGCGCGGCACGCCGCCGACCTCATCGTGTTGGACGTAGGACTCCCCGGTATGGATGGGTTCGACGTCATCCGGACGCTCCGCCGCGAAGAACGCAGCGTTCCCATCGTTATGCTCACGGCCCGTACGGAAGAAATAGACCGCGTTATCGGCTTCGAGCTCGGTGCCGACGATTATATCTGCAAGCCGTTTTCTCCGCGAGAACTCGTCGCGCGCGTTCGGGCAGTGTTACGGCGTAACGGGCGAACCCTCGAAGCGGCTCGTACAATTTTGCGTTTCGGCCATCTGGAGATCGATGAAGCGGCCCGCGACGCGCGGCTGCGCGATCGCGAAGTTCGCCTCAAACCACGCGAATTCGCGCTGCTGCTGGAGCTTGCGAACAACGCAGGTGTCGCTCTCTCGCGCGAACATCTCATCGAACGCGTGTGGGGATTCGACTTTGATGGCGACGAACGCACGGTCGACGTGCACGTACGCCGATTGCGCGCGCAGATCGACGAAGACGGACCGTCATTCTTGCGGACGGTCCACGGATACGGCTACAAATTTATGCGCCGATGAAGCCGCTTGATGCCGGCTCTTTCTCGACTTCGAAAGAGCTACTCGAGCGCATCGTCGCCGTCCTCGACGGCAGCAAACACGTTCCCTTGCTCGTCTTGCAGTTGCCCGAATTTGCAGAGATAGCGTGGCGCACAAATAAACGCGCGGCGCGCCGGCTCGAACGCGCGACGAGCGTCGCGTTTTATCACGCGGCTCGAACCGTAGTGCGTGAAGAAGATATCTTGTCTCACGATGCGGCGAGCGACTGGTTTGCCGTTGCGATGCTCGGCCCGTCGCGCCACGGCGCCCATATCGCCGCCATGGATGCGCGTTCCGCGCTCGAACGCATCGCCGCCGGCATAGCGCTTGCGACGGGGAGCCGCATGCAAACGGGCTGGTGTCCGCTGACCTGCCGCGAAGACTGCGATGACATCTCGGTCGCTATCCGGCGCGCGCTCGATCGTGGCGCCCGCGAGCGCGAGCGCTACGAGTTCCTCGCAGCCGTTGGACACGAGCTTCGCACGCCCCTTACGTCGATCCGCGGGTACATTGAAACGATCTTGGACGGCGATGTTGACGCGGCCACGGCGCGGAAGTTTCTCAGCACCGCGCGCAACGAGGCGCTACGCCTTGGCCGATTGGTCGACGGCATGTTGGATTTTTCGATGTTGGACCTTTCTCCCGGAACGCTCCTCGATCGAACGAGCGACGTGTCGCAGGCCGTACGCGCTGCAGTGGAAGCGCTCGCTCCGATCGCGCGGGAACGACGCATCGCAATGCGAGCGACGGTACCCCCGGACGTCTTTGGAGGAATCGATGCCGATGCATGCATGCATGCGGTAATCAATCTCATCGAAAATGCATTGAAGTACGGGCGTTTCGGCGGACGGGTCGATGTGGCGCTGCGCGTTTGCCCTCGAATCGTCGAAATCGCGGTCGACGACGATGGTCCGGGTGTCGCCGAAACCGAACGCGACGCAATCTTTGAATTACACGCGCGCGGTGGTTCCGTCGATTCGCGACCGGGCCGAGGCATCGGCCTCGCAATCGTTCGAAGGATTGCCGAGCGCGTCGCAGGACGCGCGTGGGCCGAGCATTCGTCGCTTGGAGGCGCGCGGTTCGTTTTCGAAATTCCGCTCGCATGAAGAGCTGCGGCAGCGGAATCTTTCTATACGCTGTCGTAGGATTAGGCCCGTGGCAAAGTCACGGATCGGGGAACTCCTGTTCGATGCGCGCGCAATTGCAGAGCGCGTACGCGAACTGGGCGCCGAAATCTCGCGCGACTATCGCGGCAAGATTCCGGTCCTGATCGGGGTACTTAGTTCCGCGGCGCCGTTTTTGGCCGATTTGACCCGCGCGATTTCTATACCGTGCGAGTTCGACGTCATTGCGGTGACGAAATTTACGGCGTCGGAAGGCATCATCTTTCAAAAAGACACTACGGCCTCGATCGAGGGGCGGCACGTCATTTTGGTTGCGGACACGATCGACACCGGATCGACGATGCGGTATCTCGCTAAGGCGCTCGCTTCACGGGCGCCCGCTTCTTTTTCGGTCTGCACGCTCTTGGATCGGCCCAAGAAGAGAAATGCCGATATGAGTATTAAGTACAAAGCTTTCGAGATTTCCAACGTCTATGTCGTCGGCTATGGACTTGACTGCGGTGGACGTTACCGCGAGTTGGATTCGTTATATGCGCGTGGGGCACAATTGTGAATCGTTTTAGGGCGCTCGTCGCGGGGCTCTGCGGGATGCTGGTTTTGCTCGCGCCCGTTCGAGGAAGCTCGCTCGAGCTGCAGTCGATCGAGCGTGCCGCTGCCGGCTACAGCAGTCCGAACCAGCACCTTCAGGAGATGTTCCGCTCGGCCTTACTCGACACCGGGAAGCTCGCCGAGTATGCGCCCGACGGTACGGCCTATATTAAAACCGGCGACATTCCCGCCGAGTGGCTTCGCGATGCCACGGCGCAGGCGCGCCCCTACCTGTTTTTCGCCAAGGACGATCCCGACGTTCGGTCGCTCTTGCGCGCAATCGTTGCGCGCATGACCAAATACCTCCAAGTCGACCCCTACGCCAACGCCTTCACCGTCGATTACCGGGTCTGGGAACAGAAATTCGAACTGGACTCGCTTGCGTATCCCGTGACGCTCGCGTGGAGCTATTGGAAAACTACCGGCGACCCGTCGATTTTCAACTCGGACTATCAAAAGGCGCTCGACGGGATTTTGGCCACGATGGAACGCGAGCAAGATCACCCGCGCAACTCGCGGTACCTGCACAAAGAACTCGCAAACGACGGCAGAGGCCGCGACGTTGGCTATACGGGCATGATCTGGACCGGTTTCCGGCCCTCGGACGATGCCTGTTACTATAATTTTCTCATTCCGTCGGAAATGTTCGCGGTCGTTGCGCTTGGCGACATGTCGGAGATCGAACGCGACGTCTATCACAACGTCGTGAAAGCGAATGAAGCCAAGGCGCTGCGCGACGAAGTCCAGCGCGGAATTCAGACGTTCGGACTCGTCCTCGTCCCCAAATACGGCTACATCTATGCCTACGAAGTCGACGGGCTCGGCCACGCCATTCTCACCGATGACGCCAACGTTCCAAGCCTACTCTCGGCGCCGTACATCGGGTACACGACGCCCTCCGATCACTACTATCAGGACACGCGGCGCTTCTTGCTTTCGCAGGACAATCCATCGTTCTACCAGGGTCAGGTCGCTCGCGGAATCGGCAGTTTCCATACGCCCGACCACTGGATTTGGCCGCTCGCGCTCATCATGCAAGGCTTGACTGCGACGACCGGCAATGAGGAGCAGGATGTGCTCACGCAGCTGCTGGCAAGCGATCCGGGCGACCACCTTCTGCACGAATCCTTCGATCCCAACGACCCGAAGCGCTTCACGCGCCAGGATTTCGGGTGGCCGAATGCGCTATTTTCTGAATTCGTGCTGACGAAACTTCAAGGGGTCGGGCCGATCCCGATGGGCGATACGACCGACCTCGAATTCCGTTCGGAATGACCGCTGCCGCGGACATCATTGTCGGCATTCAATGGGGCGACGAAGGCAAAGGCCGCATTGTGGACTTATACGCGGGCGACTACGATGTCGTCGCACGATTCGGCGGAGGCGATAATGCCGGACATCAAATAAAAGTCGGTGATACGGACATCGCTCTGCGCATTGTCCCCTCCGGCGTGTTGAATCCGACGGTCGAACTCTTCATCGGCGGCGGGACGGTCGTGAGCCTTCAAAGCTTGATCGACGAACTGGATCGTCTGGAGGTAATCGGCGTGGATACGTCCCGCGTGAAGATCTCCGATCGCGCGCACGTCGTTTTTCCGTACCACGGCGCGGCCGACCGTGAGAACGAACGGTCGCTAGGCAGCAGTGCCATCGGTACTACCGGCCGCGGAATCGGTCCCGCCTACGTCGACAAAGTCGCCCGGCGCGGAATAACTTTCGGCGACCTGACCCGGGGCGGTGATCCAGCGGAACGGCTACGCGCGAACCTGCTGGCTCGCTCTACGCTGCTCAGCGACGTGGAACTCCCGAGCGACGGCGATCTGATCGCCACGACGCTCGATGCCGCACGGCGACTGGCGCCGCATGTGGTCGAGGGCGTTGCGTGGCTTCACGAGCGCCTGGAACGCGGAAAACGCGTTCTTATCGAAGGCGCTCAGGGGTCGCTTCTCGACGTCGGGTTCGGCACGTACCCATACGTTACGAGTTCGCATACGATCGCGGGGGGTGCGTGCACCGGTTTGGGCTTGGGCCCAACGGCGATCCGGCGGGTCATCGGCGTTGTCAAAGCCTATTGCACTCGCGTCGGCGGCGGACCGTTTCCGTCCGAACTCCACGGCGAGCAGGGCGAGCGTCTCCGCCGTGCCGGCGGCGAATTTGGAACCGTGACGGGCAGGCCCCGCCGTTGCGGCTGGTTCGACGCGGTCGCCGGACGTTACGCCGCTCGGCTCAACGGCCTCGCGGCCCTTGCCTTGACGAAGCTCGACGTTCTCTCGGGGATGGAGCGCATCGCAATCGTTACCGGCTATCGCTTGAACGCGAAAGACGCTGGATTCGCCGAAGCGGGTGCAAACGGACTGACCACGACTATCGAAGAGATGGACGGCTGGTCGGAGCCGATCGAAGGGGTCCGCACGATTGCAGCGCTTCCAAAGGCCGCGCAAGCGTACGTGCGGCGGATCGAGCAGCTTCTCGCCGTGCCTGTGGAAGTCGTTAGCGTAGGGCGCGAACGTTCGCAGCTCGCGCGTTAAGTTTCGCGCAGTTTCATCTTTGGCAGAATCGTCTACCCGCCCTTAAAGCGGTAGCGGTCGCAACCGATACGAGGATAAGTAGTTCGCTGCGTCACGAAGCGCGGACCACTCTCGCGCCGGGTACGGATGCCCGGCGTTGCAGCCATGGCGGGCGCGGAATTAGGTAAAGGATTTCGGTGAATCGCGTTCACTCGATCTGGACAGATCTAGCCGGCCGCCTGCAGGCACTTTGGGAAGGACAGAACTCGCAGACCCGCGTTGTGGGAGCTGCGGGCATCTCCGTCGTCCTCGTAGCATTGATTGCCATCGCTTGGCTCTATCTCGGTCGAGCGCCGAGCTACGACACGCTCTTCTCGAATCTCTCAGCGACCGACGCCGCATCCGTTACACAGCGGCTCAAGGACGACAAGATCCCATACAAACTTTCAGCGGACGGAAAGACCGTGTACGTTCCGACCTCCGACGTGAGCGACGAGCGCGTCGCAATTGCCGGGTCGAACCTTATCAAGGGCGGCAGCACCGGATACGAACTCTTCGATAAGACGAACTTCGGAATGACGGAGTTCCAAGAAAAGCTCGATAAAACGCGCGCTGTTGAAGGCGAGCTGGAACGCACGATCGACGGTCTGGATCCGGTGGAAAGTTCGCGCGTTGCAATTGCCGCGCCGGATCAGTCGCTTTACGTCTCCACACAAGAGCCGACGACTGCCTCCGTCGCCGTCAAAACTAAAGCCGGTCAGTCGCTTTCGCCGTCACAAGTCAAAGGCATTACGATGCTCGTTGCAAGCGCGGTGGACGGCCTCAAGCCTGAAAGCGTAACGCTCGTCAATCAAGACGGCCAAATACTGCTCGGAGGTGCCGGCGGAGCCGGCGATGCCGGCGATACCGGGCAGCCGGATGCGCTAAAGATGACGCAGGAACAGCTGATAGCAAAACAGCGTTACGAGGCCGGCGTTCAACAGAGCATTCAGTCGATGCTCGATGAAACGCTAGGAAAGCGTCGTGCCGTCGCACGTGTTTCAACCAAGATGGACTTCGACGCGAATTCATCGGAGAGCAAAATATACGCGCCGCAAGGCACCATTCTTTCTGGGCAAACGGAACGTGAGTCGTACAACGGCTCGCAGCCCTCGCGTCAGGGCGCAGTCGGAGTTCCGGGTACGACGAGCAATCTCGGAACGTATCAAGGCCTCCAGAATCAGTCGAGCAACGGGCGCTACAATAAATCGAAATCGACGACGAACTACGACATCTCGGAGCAGAACGTCAAACATATCGATGCGCCGGGCAAAGTGTTGCAGACGAGCGTCGCGGTGCTCGTGAACTCCGCTTCCGACGCCGCGGGCGATGCCGTGCCCGTCAGTGCGGCGACCTCGCAATCGCTCCGTTACCAGCTCAGCGCCGCAAACGTGCAGCAGATACGCAACATCGTGATTGCAGCCGCGGATCTCAATGTCGCGCAGGGCGATCAGATCTCCGTCGAAGCCGTTCCGTTCAATCCGGCGGTTACCCAAACCAATTCGCCGTCTTCCGTAACGACGACGGTACTAGGCATACCGCTTTGGGCGCTCGTTGCGGTCGCCGGTGTGGCGTTGCTTGCCGCAATAGGGTTGCTCGCAATGCGCTCCCGTCGTTCGAGATTCTTGCCGGTATCCGACCTGCCGTCTTTCGACACGTCGCTCGCCGAAGAGTTGCCTCCCTTCGAGGAACATCCGATCTTGGAAGGCGCGCCCGGAATAGCGGCACCCATACGTTCGGCCGCGGACCTCACGCGCGAGCAGATGATCGAATACGTGACGACCGTCGCTCAAGAAAACCCCGACAGCGTTGCGAAACTCGTCAAACTCTGGCTTGCCGAGTAACCCGGAGACATTGTATATGGAATCGCCGATCGTCAATCTCTCTGGATTCGGGGACATGCCCGAATCGCCGTTTTCCGGAGTACCCGATACGCCTCAGCTTGAAATTTCGGGGCCGGAAAAAGCCGCAATTCTTTTAATTACGCTCGGGCTCGAACTCTCTGCGACGGTGTTCAAGTTCTTGCGTCAGGACGAAGTCGAGCGCATTGTCCTCGAAATCGCAAAAATTACGACCGTGCCGATCGAAAAGCGCGATGCGGTTATTCAAGAAGCGTATCAGCGGGCGATCGCGCTCAAATACATCAACGAAGGCGGAATCGAGTACGCTAAGGAGATCTTAGAGCGTAGTTTCGGCGCGGGACAGGCCGACGACATGACGAGCCGGCTCTTCGCCGCGCTCAAGCACGGAAATCCGCTCGAGCTTATCAAGAAGACCGAGCCGGCGCAGCTCTTGCAATTCATTCAAGACGAACATCCACAGACAATTGCGCTGATTTTAGTTTACATGGCTGCAGAACAGGCCGGTTCGGTGCTCTCGGCGCTTCCGCCGGACCTGCAAGCCGAAGTCGCAATGCGCATTGCGATCTTACAGAAAACGGCTCCGGAAGTTCTCGAACAGCTCGATGAACTGCTCGGCCGACGCCTGCTCGTGAGCGGCGCAGATTTCACCAAAGCCGGAGGAGTCCAGTCACTCGCCAACGTGATGGGGTTCGTCGATCGCGAGACGGAGAAAAACATTCTCGACGGGCTCGCGAAGCGGGATCCGGAGCTTGCGCAAGACGTCAAGAATCTGCTCTTCGTCTTCGAAGACATCATCAATCTCGATGACCGTTCGGTCCAGCGCATTCTCAAGGAAGTCGACGGCAAAGATCTCGCGCTTGCGCTCAAAGTCGCCGGGGAAGACTTGCTCGGACGGGTCTACAAAAACATGTCTTCGCGCGCGGCGATCATGCTCAAAGAAGAGATCGAACTTCTCGGCCCAACGCGAATGCGCGATGTCGGCAAGTCGCAGCAGCAGATCGTCGACGTCATTCGTACGCTCGAAGAGAGCGGACAGATCGTCATCGCGCGCGGCGCGAAGGACGAACGTCTTGTATGATGCGGCAATCGTCTGCGCGAGCGTGAGACGTCTCTTTGGGTAAAATCGTTAAAGCGGCGCACGTTACCGGCGAAAAGTACATCGTCAACGTTCCCCGCGTGCACGCGGCATTCGTTTCATCGTATGCGTCGGTCTCGGACGAGCGTTTCGAATCGCCTCCGGCGCCGATCGAGGGTATCGACGGGCCGCCCGTCTTCGAACCGCGGGTCGATTTCGAGGCGCTTCGCCGGGATGCCGAAGCGATCGTCGAACGCGCCGCCGCCGACGCCGAATCGATGATCGACAGATCGCGGAACGCTGCCTTGGATATCGTCGAAACGGCGAAGCGCGAAGGAAGCGCAATCGAAGAGCAATCCCGTTCGCGCGGATATGACGACGGGTTGCGCGACGGCAAAGCTGCCGCAGATGCCGACATGACCGAGATGGTTCACACCTTGCATGGCCTGATGGAGAGCATACGCGATCAGCGGGCTACCGCGCTTGAATCCGCCGAGCCGGAACTCGTTCGGCTCGCGATGACGATTGCGGAACGCGTCGTACACGAGCAGATTTCAGTCGATCCGAATGTAGTGGTTGAAAACGTGCGTAGCGCGTTGACGCGGCTCGTGAGCCGCGAAGTCATTACGCTTCGCGTTCATCCTTCCGATCTCGAAACGATGCGCCAACATCGCGACGCGATCGTAGCGGTAAGCGACGTAGAACATCTGCGCATTGTTGAAGATCAACGCGTCGACCGTGGGGGCGTCGTCGTCGAAACCGATGCGGGGACGATCGATGCCAAAATTGCGACGCAGTTGCATGAAGCCCGTCGCGCCATATCGGCGCGAGACGAGATCGCTACGTAAGCATGGCAGCTACAGCATTTTCCGCCGAGCCGTACCTCAAGGCACTGCGCTCCGTCGACTTGGTGCGCCAGTACGGAAAGGTACGGCAAGTTATCGGCGTCGTCATCGAGAGCTTGGGGCCGAACATGGCCGTCGGCGAAACGTGCGCGATTAGTTATAAACGGACCGCGGAGCCCGTGCTGGCCGAGGTCGTCGGATTTCGCGATAACAAGGTCTTGATAATGCCGCTCGGCGAGCAGATGGGCATCGGCGCGGGCAGCGACGTCGTAGCGCACGGCGCGCCGCTCGAAATCGGCGTATCGGACCAGCTTTTGGGACGCGTGCTCAACGGGTTGGGCCGTCCGATCGACGGCAAAGGCACCGTCGTTGCCGACAATCGCGCGTTTGTTACTGCCGCGCCGCCGCCGGCGCTTACTCGCAAACGCGTGCTGGAACCGCTCTCGCTCGGAATCCGCGCGATCGACGGTCTTCTCACCTGCGGAAAGGGCCAGCGCGCCGGTATCTTTGCGGGCTCCGGCGTCGGGAAGTCCACCGTACTTGGAATGATTGCGCGCAATACAACCGCCGATGTGAACGTCATCGCGCTCGTGGGCGAACGCGGCAAAGAAGTTCGCGATTTTGTGGAGCGCGATCTTGGTGAAGAGGGGTTGCGCCGCAGCGTAGTCGTCGTTGCGACGAGCGATCAGCCCGCGCTGGTTCGCATCAAAGCTGCGTTCGTCGCAATGACAATCGCGGAGTACTTTCGGGATCAAGGGCTCGACGTGATGTTCATGATGGACTCGGTGACACGATTCGCGATGGCGCAGCGCGAAGTCGGGCTCGCAATCGGCGAACCGACGACGACGCGTGGATACACGCCGTCGGTCTTCGCAGTTCTGCCGAAGCTGCTCGAGCGTGCCGGCACATCGGAGAACGGTACGATCACCGGACTCTTCTCCGTGCTGGTCGACGGAGACGACATGAACGAGCCCGTGGCCGACGCGGTCCGTTCGATTCTCGATGGGCACATCGTGCTTTCGCGCGGGCTGGCGGCGGCGAATCACTATCCGGCAATCGACGTGCTCCAGAGCGTCAGCCGCGTCATGCCCGACGTCACGGATGCAAATCACTATTCTGCCGCGTCTGCGGTCCGTGATATTCTCTCGACGTACCGCGACGCCGAAGACCTCATCAACATCGGCGCATACGTGCCCGGCAGCAATCCGCGCGTAGATATGGCACTCGGCAAAATCGAGGGCATCAAGCATTTCCTTAAGCAAGGCGTCTATGAAACGAGCTCGTACGAACACGCGCTCGCATCGCTGATGAGCATAACGTAATGGCGAAGCGGTTCAAATTTAGCCTCGAAGCGGTCTTGGATCAGCGCAAGCGCGTCGAGGACCAGAAACAACAAGTAACGGCCGAACGCCTGCGTTCGCTCGAACGATCGCAGTACGAACTTGCTGGATTGAACGATGATTTCCGTTCCAGTTCCGAAGCGCTGCGCAGGGGCCACCGCGGGCTCGACGGCGAGGGCCTGCGTCTGCACTATGCGCATCTGCAGTTTCTGGATCGGGCAATCACGGCGCAGATTCGCGTCGTCGCGGAACGGCGCATCGCGCTCGACCGCGCGCGCTTCGAACTCTTGGAAGCCGGCAAAGCGCGCAAGGTCGTCGAGAAGCTGAAAGAGCGCCGGCGGGAAAGCTTCGCCATGGAAGAGTTCCGCATGGAACAAGTAGAGATCGACGACGGTAACGCACGTCGGTTTAGCCGGACTGCCGGGATAGGAGCAATGTTGTGATCGTCACGCGCAAACGGCGCAAGCGGTTTCCTTGGAAACCTTTCGCTTTGCCGTTGCTTATCGTTGCCTTCGTAGCGTTCGCGCTATCGTGGCCTCCATTGCGTAACGCCATTGCGAGCGGGCCTGCCGCACCGCTTTTTCGCGTATCCGGTTCCGCCCTGTCGGGGCCGTTACATTTTGCAGCGCAGGATCGCGTCATATCGGATCGGGACAAACAGATCGCAGCGCTGCAGGCGCAGATTACCGGCATGCAAAGCGCGGCGCAGGCAAAGGACAAAAAGTTGACCGACCTGCAATCGCAGATTCCGGTGCTCGCTGCACAAGCTGCGTCCGCGCGCGGCGCTGGCGCGTCGGCGAAAGCGAAAGACGGAGCGCAATCGTCGTCGGCCTCTTTTGCAAGCGACGGCATTGCCGCGCCGGCACGGAACGGAAGCGACCTCTCCGGTTCGGCAACGCCCGACATGCATCGTACGGCCCAAATTTGGGCGAACATGGAACCGGAGAATGCCGCGAAAGTAGTTACGCGCTTGCCGGTCGTCTATGTCGCACATGTTTTTGCGGTTATGCCCTCAGATGCCGCCGGAGCGATCATGGACGCGTTGCCCGCGGCATACGCCGCCCAATTAACCCAGGAGCATCCGGAACTCGCGCGTTGATCGCTCGGGCAAAGCCGTATCTCTAAATGTCCGAACGCCAAATGCCGATGAATCACTAGCAGGGTGCTTGGTTCCCACATCTTGTGGGACGCCGTTGAATTACTTTGTAAAGAGGTGCGAACGTTACGTGAATCTTCTTAACGTGCTTGGTGCAAGCGCGGGCGCAGCTCAACCGAAATCCGGCAAGCACGCGAGCCAGATCGACTCCAGTGCGCAACCCGTCGTTGCACCGCAGGGATCGAATCCCCAGCCGGTGGCCGCGTCGTCGTTTGCAGCGCTCTTTGCAAGCATAGCTCCGCCGCCCAAGACCGTATCGGCCGAGCCGCTGGCGCAATTAACCGCGCTCGTGCAGCGGGGCACTCCGCTTCGCACGGTCGTCGACCGTTTAGCGCAGCAGCTCGCCACAGCAATCGCTCGGCGGCTCCACGTGCGAGGAAACGCGAGTGGGAGCCTTAGCCGCACGCTCGCACGATCGATTGCAAGGTCGCTCGCTCCACCGGGTAACGCTCCGCCGGAAGGCGCTGCCGAAGCGGTGGCGGCTCTCGCGCAGCGATTGCAGAAGTGGATTGCAACGCTTACCGAGGGGAAAAACGGTCTCAGTGGGCAGCAGAACGACATCGCGGGAAAACTCTTGGACGCCAACTCGGCGAAAGAAATCCCGGCCCAGCAAAAACCCGACTCCTCAACACCGCAAAGCGTAGACCCGGCGGCGCTTGCGCGCGCACTGCTGGATTCCGTTGCGTCGACGCTCTTACCGGCTCCCACAGCTCCGGCGCCGGCGAATTCATCGACATCGAGCGTCCAGTCTCCGGCCGAAAATGCTGCGTCCGTGCAAGCTGCGGCGCCGTCCGTACCTGCAATCACGATGGCAAACGCCCCGGACCTCTTAGCTCGTATGCTCGTGCGCGCGTCGGGGGTTGATGTACGCCTCAACGGAACCGGCGCGCAACCGTCGCAGGCCGGCGATGCGGTGAGTACGGACGCTGCGCCGAGCGAGATCCTCGCGCGTTTCGCGCGTTCGCTCCAAACAGACGGCTCGGGTTCGGGCAGTTCTTTCGCACAGCAGCAAAACGATAAGACTGCTGCGCAGGAATCTCAGGAAGATTCTGCGCCACAGATTGATTCTGCCGTTACCGCGAACGCTCCGATCGTATCCACGCCGGCGAGCGCGCCGGTGACGACCGCATCGCGTCCGCTCGTCGATCCGGACTCGGTCGTCGAACAAGTCGTCAAGAGCATGATGATGCGTACCACGCAATCCGGAAGTTCCGAAATTCATCTGCATCTGAGCCCGGAACATTTGGGCGACGTCATGATGAAGATAACGGTGACCGGCTCGTCGATCACTGCGAACGTCGTTGCGCAAAACGGTGAAGTGCGCGGCGCCCTGCTCGCAAACCAACAACAACTCGTGCGCTCGCTCAGCGACGCCGGAATGACGCTTTCGGGCTTCTCCGTCGACGTTTCGGGCGGCGATGCGAAACGCGACTCGCACGAACGTCGCGCCGGCGGTTCAGGCCGCCGTTTTGCCGTCCACGAACTGGGCGGCGCAACCGAAGACGAAAACGCGCAAGCGCCGGTTCTGGGACCTCCGCTTCGATCCGACCCTCGTCTCGATCTCTTGAACTACCTCGCTTAGGAGGATACATGCCTTCAGTACCTGTTACCGGTTCGGCTCCGCAGCCGATTAGCGGCCTCATCGGAATCAATCAGCCGAGTACGTCATCCTCGGGTAGCGGCTCGACGGCCCTCGGAGCAAATGCGTTTTTGCAGTTGCTCACGACGGAGTTGCAAAATCAAGATCCTACCCAGCCGACCGATCCGACGCAGTCGGTAACCCAACTCGCGCAATTTTCGGCGCTGCAGTATCAGCAGCAGTTGGCGGGTTCGTTCGCAAGCTTTCAAGGCAACTTCGGCGTCTTGCAGGCCGCCGGGTTGATCGGCAAATCCGCTACCGTCGACACGACCGATGCATCGGGCAACACGTCGACCGTAACTGGGACGATTAGCTCGATCAGCGTCGAGAACGGTCAGCCGTATTTCTCGATGACGGATTCGAGCGGCAAGCCGATTACAGACAACAACGGGAATCCGCTGCTCTTTTCAACGCAGCAGATCGTCGGATTGGGTTAAAACATGGACGCAAACGATATTGGCAAAGCCGTTGCGCAGCCGCAAATTATTTCAGGGCCGGGTCCACGCCCAATCGGGCGGCCCATCCAAATTCCACCAGGCGAAAATTTCCGTGCGGTTCTGGGCGGCATCTCTGCCGCAGCCGTACCCATCGCCGAACCACTCAGATTCTCGGCGCACGCCATGGCTCGGCTGGAATCGCGTAACATCAGCTTGTCCTCGGAAGATGTCACGAAAATGAATGTGATGGCCGATAAAGCGGCTGCAAAGGGAGCGAAGAACGCGCTCTTCATCATGCGCGACGTCGCGATGGTGGTGAGCATAAAGAATCGCACAGTCATTACGGCGGTCGATTCCGATTCGATGAAAGAAAACGTCTTTACAAACATCGACTCGGCCGCGCTCATCTAAGTTTTTTTACACATACGAGGCGGACCGCTTGCGGAGCCTCGGCCGTGACACCGACATACTGACGTGCCGCGGATCTCTTCGAAGAAGGTCACTTATGGGTTTCGATTCACTCTACACCGGCATATCGGGTCTTAACGCTTATCAAAGCTGGATCGATATGATCTCAAATAACATCGCCAATACATCGACGGTCGGTTTTAAGGGCCAGCGCATGACCTTCGCCGACATGTTCTATCAGCAAGTCGGCGCACCGTCGGGACCGACGAGCGCGCGCGGCGGTGTTAATCCGATCGATAACGGTCTCGGCGTAAAAGTCAACACGGTCGATACGCAGTTCGCGCAAGGCGGCATGCAGACGACCGGTATCAATACCGATCTCGCAATCAATGGCGACGGCTTCTTCATGCTACGCAATGCGGACGGTTCCAGCGCGCCGACATACACGCGCGATGGCGCCTTCTCGCTAAACTCAAACGGATTGCTGTACGATCCCGCCTCAGGACTCGCAGTTCAAGGATACACGGCAGATCAAAGCGGGCAGATCACGCAAAATGGAACGCCGGGCAACATCACGATTCCGCTCGGGCTCTCCGAACAAGCTACGGCAACGGGCGCAGGCGTAAAAGTGGGGCCGCCTAACGATAAAAACTTCGACGTTGCACTGGGTGGAAATCTCGATCAAACGCAGTGGTCCCAGCAGTTCCTCAATTCCGTCGGCGCATCGAGCAACGCGGGGACTCCCTACACGATTTCGACGACGATTTACGATTCGCTCGGAAACTCCCATGCGGCGCAGATCACGTACACTCCCGATGCCGCCGGAGCGACGGCAGCCACCGTTGCAAACGGCGGCGTAGGAACCAATCTCGCAGCGCCCGCAACCGTTGCCCCTTCTACGAGTCAAAACGATACCATCACCATTACGGCGACGGGCGGCTCGACAGCGACCGTTACGGACACACTCGGCAACAGTCAAAGCGTCGTGGCCGGGCAAGCCGTCACCATCGGTGGAGCGACGTTCACGATGGGTGCCGCCGGAACGCTCACCGGTTCGAATACCGTCACGGTCGCGTCGGCGCAAAACGGCCTTCCGAGTACGGTTCAAAGTGCCAACGGCACCGCGGAACCTGCTTCGTCTCGCTGGAAGATAAGCGTTGCCTTTACCGATGGAACGCAGTTCGCAACGATTGCGACCCCGGGATCCGTCGGCGCAGGCGGCGCAGTCACCGCGCCTACCTATGGTACCGGCTCTTCCGGAACGATCGGGTTCGCCTACTTCGATCAGAACGGCCAGTTTATTAATTCGTCGTCGATTGAAAGCGTTGCGGCCGCTCAGGGAATATCGCCTGGGGACGCTGCCTACTTGCATTCAGTAGGTAATTCAGCCAACATCGCGCAGGGAAATCAACTCAATGTCACGCGGTGGGGCCCGAGCGCCGGTAATCCCGCTGGAGCGCCGAGTGCCGGCGGACCGGCACCCTCCCCCGGAGCCATTGGATTCGATTATTCCAACAATGGAAGTCTCGGTAACGATCCGTATGGCGCCACCGTAATATCGCAGAACGGCTACCCGGCCGGTACACTCTCCAATATCTCCGTCGGCCAGGATGGTACCGTGACCGGGGCGTTCACGAACGGCGAAGAAAAGACGATAGCGCAAGTTGCCCTCGCAACGTTCCAGAACGAGGAAGGCCTACAACGGCTCGGTGGAAATCAGTTCGAACAAACGGCGGCATCCGGTCTCGCACAAGTCGGAACGGCTGCGAGCGGACGCTTCGGTTCGATCCAATCCGGCGCGCTCGAAGAGTCGAATGTGAATTTGGCCAACGAGTTCACGAACCTTATCGTCGCCCAGCGCGCGTTCGAAGCCAACAGCCGCGGTATTACCACCGCCGATCAAAACCTCATAACGCTGATCAATCTGCGCGCGAGCGAGAACTAGCGCTTTCCCTCGGGCGACACGGAGGTCTCCGCGGGTCATACCGGCGGTAGGGAAACCAACCCCTACCGCCTCAACATTTCACGACTGAAAGGCGGCAACGTGATCGCTCTGACGCGGCTCAACGGCCATCCCTTGATGGTCAACTGCGACCTTATCGAGCAGATCGAGGAAATGCCCGATACGGTCATTACGCTCGTTTCGGGCAACAAGCTCATCGTGCGCGACCCTATGGTTGAGGTACAAAACAAAATCGCGGACTTCAAACGGCGCATTTATGCCGCCGGCACGTCTCGCGACGACGGCTCGTAGGCGGTCCTTGATGTTGGAGTAGGCTCGGCCGATAGATGGTAGAGACGCCCACTGCCAACCGGAGACCGATCGTTGGACTTAGCGACTATAGCCGGCCTAATCTTAGGCTTCGGCGCCATTTTTTTAGCGGGATATATCGGCGGCGCCGATCCAAGAATCATCTTCGGGCGCTGGGAAGCCATCTTTCTTATTTTGGGCGGAACGCTCGGCGCGACGCTTACCTCCTTTCCGTTACGAACCTTCGTCCGCGGGTTTTTCGGCGGCTTGAAAACGGCGTTCTCCGAGGTGAACTACTACGAGCGCGACATCATCGCCACGCTTGTCTCTTTTGCAGAGAGAGCGCGCCGTGAAGGTTTGCTTGCGCTAGAGAATGAGGCTGCAGCGCTCGACGACGACTTCATGCGTAAAGGCATCCAGCTCGTGATCGATGGGCGCGACACCGAGATCATCCGCAAAGTCCTCGAAACCGAAGCCGCAAATTCGCAGGAGGCCGGCAACAAGGCTGAGTCCGTGTACATGTGTCTGGGCGGCTACTCTCCAACCCTTGGTATCATCGGAACCGTGCTCGGCCTCATCGGGATGCTTAAAGGGCTCTCCGAGATGGGGACGAGCACGAATATTGCCGGAACCATCGGCGTCGCAACCGCGCAGGCGTTCGTCGCCACGTTCTTCGGCATCATGTTTGCAAATCTGCTCTGGTTGCCGATCGCGACGAAGATAAAAGAACGAAACGGAGAGTTGCTGCTCTTGCGCGAGATCATGATCGAGGGCATCCTAGCGATTCAGGCCGGCGACAATCCGCGCTTGCTCGAGGAGAAGCTTCTTGCATTCCTCGATCCGAAAGAACGCGAAACGGATATCGAAGAAGGCGGCGCCATGGTGCCCGAAACCGGCTATTCGGCATCGTCGGCGTAGGCGAGACGGCATATCATATGGCACACTCCTTGAGAAGCGCGATGCGGGCCTCCGGAACGAACTTGCGCAACAAAGCCAAAGCAGAGAAGATGGAAACGGCCGGCATGATGCGCTGGCTGCTTACGTACGCCGACATGATCACCCTCATGCTCGCGCTCTTCATCATCCTCTTCGCAATGTCGAACATCAGCCGCGTCAAAGTGCAGCAGTTCGCGAAGCAGGTTTCGGCCGGGTTCAATAATACATGGTCCGTGAATCAGCCGCCGAGCGGCGGCGCGGACGCGGAACAGGCGTTCGACGCAAGTTCCAGCATACCGGCGATTCAGAAAGAGCTTGAAAAATTCGTCAAAGCGAATCATTTGGAGAGCCAAGTAGAAGTTCACATGGACCACCGCGGCCTCGTCGTGACGCTGCTCTCCGATAAGTCGTATTACGACAGCGGAAGCGCGCAACTTCGGCCGCAGGCGCTCGATGCTCTCGACGGTATCGACGCACTCCTTCGGCGCAATGCAAATCTGATTCGCATCGAAGGCTTTACGGACAACATTCCGATTCATACGGCTGCGTATCCAACGAACTGGGAGCTTTCTACATCGCGTGCCGTCAACGTCGCTCGTTATCTCGTCGAACACGATGGGATGCAGCCAAATCGCGTATCTGCGGCAGGCTATGGAGAGTATAAGCCGCGTAATTCGAATGCTACGGAACAGGAGCGTCAGCAAAACCGGCGCGTCGATATCGTGTTGCTCAATGCGACGCTATCGAACGCCGAGAAAGGGCCCTAGAACTTCCGTATATGTCGAGCCTTTCACAAGAAGAGATCGATGCGCTCATCAATCAGCTTTCCGGTCAGGGCGGTGCGCCGGAAAAAGAAGCGATCGACCGGCGTCGCATCAAATCGTTCGACTTCCGTTTCAACAAACGCCTCGATAAGTTCACGAACAATCAGCTTCACACGCTGCGCACTCTTCACGAGAACTTTACGCGCCTCTTGAACAACTCGCTCTCCGTTTATCTGCGCACGCGAGTCGAAGCCAGCATCATTTCCATCGAGCAGATTAATTACGGGGACTTCATCGCCTCGATCGGCACTCCGTCGATTTTAGGCATTTTTTCGATGGATCCGCTGCCGGGCAGCGGCATAGTTCAAGTCGATCTCAACCTCGTTTTCTCGATCATCGACCGCCTGCTCGGCGGCCCGGGCTGGTTCCCGAATAAGCTGCGTGACCTTACCGACATCGAGCGCACGCTCATGCAGCGGTTCATGGCGCGCATGCTCAACAGCTATCGTGAAGCGTGGAACTATCTCTTAACACTCTCGCTGAAAATCGAAGCGCTCGATTCGAACCCGCAGTTCATCCCGCGCATCATCCCGCTGGATCAGATCGTTGCCTACGTCTCGATGGAGCTGAAGATCGGCGATATGGCGGGCGTTATGAACTTCTGCCTGCCGTATTTGGTGCTTCAGTCGATAGCGCAGCAGCTTGCCGATTTCCAATGGTCGCCGAGCCTAGCTGCGGGGCGAGGAGTAACGCAAGAAGACATCGCGCAGCTTACGCGCAGCGTCGAGCGCGCGGAAGTGGAAGTTGAAGTCGAGCTCGCAAAAACCATTGTGTCGCTCCGCGATCTCGTCGCCCTTCGCGAGGGCGACGTCGTCGTTTTCGATAAGCTTACCAGCGAACCGCTCTCGGCGCGAATCAATCAGAAGGAAAAGTTTCACGTGTTCCCAGGCATTAACAAAGATCATCTGGCCGTTCAAGTTGCCGACGTGCTTGAGAACGAGGACGAATAACGCATGCCCGACATTCAGCATCTGGCAGATTCCATGCTCGCAACGGCGGGCGCAGTGCTCGGCCGGTTAGTCGAACAGCCGTCGGCTGCGACCGGCGCGTCGAGAAACGATCACCAAGGCTCCATCCGGCTCGACGGCAGCGAACTCGTCACCATTGCGGAGATTCCGTCGCTTGGAGCGCAGATCGTTGTGCGGTTTGCAAAAGCCGAGATGCAGCGCGTCGTCGCGATCATGCTCGGCGGCTTGGATGACGGCGCCGAGATGGGACCGATGCAGTTATCGATTGCATCGGAGACCGTATCGCAAGTAGCGAGCGCAATGGTGGAACAACTGGCAAAAGATCTCGGCACGTCGAGTGACGGGATCCACGCACAGCTATGCAGCGATGCGACCCTATTGCCGCCGCCTCCCTTCGAGTCATACGACGGCGGCGTTCAGATCGGCGCCGACGTGCACCCGACGCTGCGCATCGACTTCGCCGCGATAACGCTCTCCAAGCTCGGCATCGGCCCTTCATCATCCAACGGCGCCTCCAAAGCGCCTACGCCAAGCCGCGTTCCGGAGACGCAGCCGCCGATGCCGCAATTTTCGCGCTCTTCCGCGCCGGAGCCCGAGGCGCAGAACGTCGTCTATTCTTCGATGAAGCCCACGCAGGTTCGGACGGCGCAGTCGGGACAGGCCAACCTCGACCTCGTTCACGACGTTCCGCTGCAGGTGAGCGCGGTACTCGGGAAGACCGTCATGCCGTTGCGCGAGGTCGTATCGCTCCAATCCGGAACCGTTTTCGAATTAGACAAACTAGCTGCCGAACCGATCGATCTTTACGTCAACAACGTACTGATCGCACGCGGCGAGGTCGTCGTCGTAGACGACAAATACGCGGTGAAAATCAGCGAACTCAATCCACAGGCGGGATAACAAACTCCGATGTCCTCGGGTTTTTGGCTTCAATATGTTGGCGCCTTACTGGTCGTCGCGCTCATGCTCGGCGGTCTCTATGCGGTGACGCGCGGCCTCGCGCGCGGCCGCGTGCTTTCTTCAGCGGACCGGCGCCTCGTAACGGTGCTCGAGTCCACCGTCCTCACGCAACATTCCGCAGTGCACGTCGTCAAGGCGGGCGCGCGGTACATGCTTCTAGGAGCGAGCAACAGCGGCGGCGTTTCGAGTCTTGGCGAACTACCGGCGCAAGAAGTGGAAGCGTGGCTCGCAGATCAGCGCAATATCTTCTCCGCGCAGCGCGCGTCGTTCGCCGAGGCGATTCGCCTCTTGCGTAAAAAGCCATGACGGTGCGGCGGCTCTTAGAACGGACGTGGCGCCGTCACGGCGCTATTCTCATCGCCTTTGCGGTTGCCGCCATAACGCTGTGGGTCATCCCGGCGATTGCGGCGGCAGCAACGGCGCCCACGGCGCCCAGTGTCCCCATCCCGCAGGTTAATATTGGAGTGGGACAAGCGAAGAGCCCCCACGACGTGGTGCAAGCGTTGCAAATTTTGCTGCTGCTCACCGTACTGGCGCTTGCACCGACGCTCCTCGTCATGGTGACGGCGTTTACGCGAATCGTCGTCGTGCTTTCGTTCGTAAGGACGGCGCTCGGGACGCAGCAGGTGCCTCCCAACCAAGTGTTGATCGGCCTTTCGCTGCTGCTCACGTTTTTCGTGATGGCACCCGTCATTAAAGACGTTAATGCACACGCGGTGCAGCCGTATGTGAAGAACCAGATATCCCAGGCGCAAGCGATGGATCGGGCGGCACAGCCGATTCGCGGGTTCATGTTCAAACAGACGCGCGAGAAAGATCTCCAACTGTTCTACTCAATATCGAAGGAGCCGCGTCCCGGCAAACAGTCAGACGTGCCCACCTACCTGCTGATACCGGCGTTCGTCATCTCAGAGCTAAAAACCGCATTCGAGATTGGGTTTGCGATCTATATCCCATTTATCGTCATCGACATGGTGGTTGCGAGCATCTTGCTCTCCATGGGAATGATGATGATCCCGCCTATCATCATCTCTCTGCCGTTTAAGATTCTTATCTTTATTCTCGTAGACGGATGGAACCTCACGGTTGCTGCACTCTTCCAGAGCTTCAAGCAATGAGTTTTGGTGACGCGATATCGATCGGCCGCGAAGCGATCTTCGTGGCCTTGATCGCGGCGGCGCCGGTTCTGATTCTGAGCATGATCGTCGGCTTAGCCATCTCGATCTTTCAAGCCGTAACGCAGATTCAAGAGCCGACGCTTGCCTTCATACCCAAGATCGTTATTTCGGCGCTCGCAATTTTGTTTTTCGGACCGTTCATACTCGCGATGCTCACCGACTTCATGAGCCGTGTCTTTTCCAGCATACCGACGATGATGAAATAGGCGTTCTCGATCATGGTCGATGTATTCGGGTTGAGTGCGGCGCAGTTCGAAACGTTCGTCCTGGTTTTCGTCCGGGTAAGCGCGATGCTCTTTCTTTTCCCGATCTTCTCCGCGCCGCAGATCCCGGTACTAGCGCGATTGGGGCTCTCCGCCCTGCTCTCAGTCATTTTGTTCAAGCTCGTTCCGGTGTTGCCCGTCTCGCCCGGGCTCTACGAATTGGGACTTGGAATCATCTGCCAAATCGTGCTCGGCACGATTGTCGGTTTCGTAGCATCGCTCGTCTTTATCGGAATTCAATTCGCGGGAGAACTCATCGACCTTCAGATAGGTTTTGCCGTCGCAAACGTATTGAATCCCACGACGCAACAGCAGATAACGATCATCGGCGAATTCGAACTGGCGATCGCGACGCTTGTATTCCTCGCCACCAATTCGCATTACTTTTTGCTGCAGGGAATCGCCGGTTCGTTCAACCTCGTGCCGTTGCCCCTCATCAACTTGGACCCGAGCGTTGCCGGCAACGTCGTGCTTTTTGTCTCTCAAGCGTTCCTGGTCGTCTTTAAGATCGCTGCGCCGATCAGCGTAGCGTTATTTCTAACAAACGTAGCGCTCGCTTTTGCGGCGCGCGTAGCCCCTCAGATGAACGTTTTTGTCATCGGCTTGCCGCTGCAGATCGGGGTCGGATTGATTATGATGGCGGTCGCCATCCCGCTGCTCGGATCGGTCGGGCCGGAGCTTTTCCAAAACATGGCCGCTCAAATGGACGCCGTTATGCGGGGCTTGCGAGCAAGCTAGAACGGTAGGCGCGTGTCACGCACGTTGCGTGCCGCACGATCTTTTATATTGTGTTGCGCTTTTTGTCTATACTGCTTCTGGGGCTGGCGATTGCGAGCGGCGGCGTTGCGTTTGCCGACGATATGGGCGGCGCCGTAGTGGGCACGCTCGTGGCCCGCGACGGTCGGCCCGCTGCGCAGGTCGATGTAACGCTCGACGGGCCGACCGCTTTGCTGACCTCGCGGACGGACGCAGATGGACGTTTCCGCTTTTGGAGCGTCTTGCCGGGCCGTTATATGCTACGCATCACGCCGTGCAGTGCGACGTCGGTTCTCAGCGTCGATGCCGGCATTACCTGGCGTCTACCGACGATGTCGTACGTTCCATACCAGCAAGATGTGTGGAGCGTCTGTACCGGTTATCAACAACCGGCGGCGCTGCACCAATTAACGAGTGCGGGCACGTCGGCAGACGTTTACATCGTCCACTAACTCGCGGCGGGAAATAAAAAGGGGCCGGATGTGTATCCGGCCCCAGGCAAGCTAAGCCATTGGACTAACCTCTGATTTAACTGACCTTCAATTTATACCACGCGTGGGACCCGCTTAAACGCATCCGAGCGATTAAAAATAGCGGAATTGGCCGACGCTGTTCGCTCCTTGCTCGGTGAAGTATACCTCGTTGTCGGCTCCGAGCGTCAACATGTACGGCCGGGCATTCGACGACTTTGTCGGATAGAGCGTGGTGGCCAACGTTAGCGGAGCCAGGCGGGCGATCTGACTGCCGCTTTGATCCGTAATATAGAAATTTCCATCGGCACCGAGAACGATGCCGAACGGCTGGCTGACGCCCGGCAGCGACGTCTCGGTGGTAAGGGTGCCGTTGGTGAGAATCCGGCCGACTTTCTTGCTTGCCGATTCCGTAAACCACAATGCGTTATCGTTGCCTGCGGTAATGACGCCCAGCCCAGAACCCGCCGATACGGCGAACTCCGACCCGTTGCTTCCCGCTGCGGCCGAAGGGAGCAGCCGGCCGATCTTGTCGACGGCCGTTTCAACGTACCAAACGGCGCTGTCCGGTCCAATCGTAATCGACGTAGGATTCGCGTTCGGCGTCGCAATCGGGTATTCCGAAACGACGCCCGCCGGCGTTATCTGCCAGATCGCGTTGGAGCCGGGGTCGCTCACCCACAGCGACCCGTTGGAGGCCGTTACAATTCCCCACGGCCGCGCGCCGGCAAGCGGAAGCGTAATCTCGGTAAAAGCAAGCGTGCTCGCGTTGAGGCGTCCCACAACCGGTCGCGCCGACTCGGTGAACCAAAGCTCAGTATCGGGCCCGACCGTGATGGACTGCGGCGCCGAACCGGCGTTGGGAAGCGAATAATCGGTGACCGTTGCAGCCTGGGAAAGGCGTCCGATCTTGCTTGCGGCGATCTCCGTAAACCAAAGCGCCCCGTCGGGACCTTTGACGATACCCCCCGGATTCGATGCGGTGGTCGGGATGGGATATTCATTTGTCACTTGCGGCGGGACGGGGGTCGGCGGAGGCGCGGTTGCGCTTCCGATTACCGTGCCGTTGCCGCAGCCGGCCAACAGCGCGCCGACAATCGCGCAGCCAAGCAAGCGCAGCGTTCGTTGCAAAATATTCTCCTCGGGTATCGTTTTGGGTCAGCCTCCCTTATTGGCAGACCGCGTCGCGCTTCCCGCTTCGGTACGCAGCGCACCGGCCTAACGCCGCGCTTGTAGATTCCGTGATTCTGGCCGAAGACTACTAGAGCATGTTCGCAAACCGGATCGATGGCTAAACCGGAGCAAACCGAGAAGCCGACTCCGAAGCGGCGAAAAGAAGCCCGCGGGCGCGGACAGGTCCCAAAGAGTCAGGATCTCACCGCGGCCGTTATCTTTCTTACCGCCGTATTCGCGCTGCACGCATTTTTTAATCCGATGATGACCGGTTTCGAGTCGTCGGCGACTTCGGCATTGCAGCACGTCGGCGTCCACGGCGATCCCACGTTTCATTCGGTGTGGATCCAGTTCATAGCGGTCGGCGGTGGCGTCGGTTCCGGATTGATGGCCGTATTTGCGCTCGTTATGGGCGCGGCAATTCTCGCGAATCTCTTTCAATTCGGTTTCCTCTTTACATTCAAACCGCTCGTGCCCGCGTTTAACAAGCTCAATCCGCTCAACGGGTTCAAGCAGCTGTTCTCCAAGCGGGTTGCGCTCAACCTCGCAAAGCAGTTGTTGAAGCTTTCTGCCGTCGGCATCATCGTCTACTCCGCAGTCTCGCGCAACGTCGACTTCTTCTCAGCAGTAGGGCAAGCACCGCCCTCGGTTATCGTCGCGATGACGTTCGACATGGTGTACGAGGTTTCGTGGCAGTTCGGCTTGCTGCTGCTGGTCGTCGGTGTGGCCGATTATCTCTACGAGCGATGGCAGCTCGATAACTCGCTTAAGATGTCCAAGACGGAAGTGAAGGACGAGTGGCGCCAGTCCGAAGGAAATCCCGAAGCAAAACAGGCGCTCAAACGCAGGCAGCGTGAATTCGCACGCCGCCGTATGATGACCGCGGTACCACGCGCTACCGTCATCGTGACGAACCCGACGCATTTTGCCGTTGCGCTGGAATGGGACGAAATGCAAATGGACGCACCCGTCGTTATTGCCAAAGGTGCGGACTTGGTCGCCAAACGCATCCGCGAAATCGCGCGAGAACATCGCATCCCGATCATGGAGAATCCCCCGCTCGCACGGACGCTTTACGAGCGAGTCGAACTCGATCAATCCGTGCCGCCGAACCTCTATGCGGCAGTCGCGCAAGTGATCGCGTTCGTCTACAAGCTTAAACGAAAGACGATAGCCTGATGGCTGCACAAGCTCCGGCGAGTCCCGCGCGAAGCATTCTGGCGCGCATCGGCGCGACGGCACCGATTTGGGTGGCGGGCGCGTCGGTAATGCTCGTCATTCTCATGATCGTTCCGATTCCGACGTGGCTGCTCGACTTTCTGCTTACCATGAATATCGGTGCGGCACTCGTGATCATCGGCACCGCGCTCTATACCGAGAACGCTTTGCAGTTCTCCGTTTTTCCATCGTTGCTGCTCATCATCACGCTTTTTCGCCTTTCGCTCAACGTTACGGCTACCCGATCGATCTTGCTGCACGGCAACGCGGGCCAGGTTATTGATTTCTTCGGGCAGATCGTTATCGGCGGCAACTATGCCGTCGGCTTCGTGATCTTCCTTATCCTCATCATTATCCAATTCGTCGTGATCACGAACGGTGCGGGACGCGTGGCGGAAGTCGCGGCGCGATTCACGCTCGACGCCATGCCCGGCAAGCAGCTTGCAATCGATGCCGACCTCAACGGCGGCTTGATTACTGAAGCAGAGGCCCGTCAGCGTCGTAAAGATATTCAACGGGCCGCGGACTTTTACGGTGCCATGGACGGCGCGAGCAAATTCGTGCGTGGAGACGCCGTTGCCGCGGTAATTATCGTTGCGATCAACACGATCGGCGGATTTATCGTCGGCGTCGCTCAGATGCATATGGACATCGCGCAGGCTCTCGCTCACTTCACGCTGCTGACGGTAGGTGAAGGAATCGTAACGCAAGTGCCGGCGCTCTTAATTTCAACCGCTACCGGTATCATCGTAACGCGAGCCGCCGCTGAATCCGATTTCGGAGAGGACCTGACGCGTCAATTAACCGCGCAGCCCAACGCGGTGCTTATCGCGTCGATCATGTCGTTTATCTTCGGAATTTTCGGTCTTGCACGTCCGCTGATGATCGGCATGTCGATCGTCCTTTTCTTGCTCTATCTCAATCGGCGCAGGCATCCAGTCTTTGCGCAACACGGCTCGGCTGCCGCTCAATCGGCCGCCATCGCCGCTGCGTCCGGGACGCCTGCGATTGCTAAACCCGCGGAGAGCGTCGTCCCGCTGTTGTCCTACGATCCGATGGAACTTGAGATCGGCTTCGGTCTCATTCCGCTCGTCGATGCCAATCAAGGCGGCGATCTGCTGGAGCGGATTACGCTGATCCGCAGGCATGCGGCGCGCGATCTCGGCATCGTCGTTCCACCGATCCGGGTACGCGATAACCTGCAGTTGCGTCCTAATAGCTATGTCGCGAAAATCTACGGGCTCGAAGTCGCGCGCGCTGAGGTGATGGTAAGCCGTCTGCTCGCGATGAATCCCGGAACTGCCGTCTCGGCAATCGACGGCATTCCGACGACGGAGCCTGCCTTCGGCTTGCCGGCTCTGTGGATTGCGGAGAGTGCGCGCGCCGAAGCGGAGATGGCCGGATACACGGTCATCGACCCGACGAGCGTTATCGCAACGCATCTGACCGAGCTGATCAAAGGGCACTCGCCCGATCTCCTCGGCCGCCAAGAGACCTCGGCGCTGCTCGAAAACGTTAAGTCGCATTACCCGGTCGTAGTAGATGAACTGGTACCGGGATTGCTTACGGTGGGCGAAATTCAGCGCGTTCTGCAGAACCTGTTGCGCGAACGCATTCCCGTTCGAAATCTGGTCTTGATACTCGAAACGCTTTCCGATGCGGGACGGGTGAGTAAAGATATAGACTATCTGACCGAGAAAGTTCGCGCGGCGCTGGCACGGCACATTTCCGCGGAATACGCGGAAAACGGACTGCTGTGCGTGATTACGGTGGACCCGCGCTTGGAATCGCTTTTGGCTGAAGCGGTCCGGCGGGGAGAAGATGCCTACGCACTGCTCGATCCAAATACGATTTCGCGGATATACACGTCGCTAACGGCGCAAATCACGGTCGCTCAGAATGCCGGCTTGGCGCCGGTCGTTCTGTGCTCGCCTTCCGTCAGGCTGGCGCTAAAGCGGTTGACGGAGCGCGCCGCGCCGCAATTGGTCGTGCTCTCCTACTCCGAAATTGCACCGGGATTGCGCGTCGAATCGATCGGTCAAATATCGACCACCGACGAGACGCCTCAACCCGCCGCATCGGCGGTCTAACATGTTTAAATCGATATTCGGTCGGGCGCCGGAACACGTCCCGGTAGAGCGGCTACCGAGGCCGCACTCGATCGTCGATGTGCTTGTCGCGGGACACCCGTTGCGTCAAGTCGTTGTCGAGACCATCACGGAAAAAGAAATCGTCACAAAGGAATCTTTGGGGAATCCGGGAGATTCCGCGGTCATCGTTTACGATGCAGACGCGGGTCGGTTCCGCGTTCGGACCACCATCGCTTCCGTTACGTCAACGACTACCCGCTTCGCGATGCCGTCGAAGATCGGCGTAATCGAACCCGTGCCAAACTCCCAGAAACGCTCGAGCATGCGCATGGATACGCTCGTGACGGGCGGATGGCGTCTCGCTCCGAGCGGTCACGGCATCGGTCCTTTCGTACGGTCCACCATACGAGATATCAGTCGAGGCGGCTGTTCGCTCATCTGCGAGCGCGAACTAAAATCCGGTACCGAAGTTGAAGTAGAACTGCGGTTAAGCTCGGGCGCAGCCGCGATCGTCGTCCTTGGATCGGTCATGCGCCACGAGCATATTGCTCAATCCGGAAAATACTCTCACGGTCTACGGTTCGCCGGTATCCTTCCCGCACACGATCGTGCGATCGTAGAGTTCATCAATCGGAAGCAGACGGATCTGCGTAACCGCGGCCTAGCGTAAGAACCCACCAGCAGATTCCTTAACAGGGATAGTGTAAACATGGCCCGTTCATCGGCCGATGTTTTCCAAAGGCGGCATAGGCGTAACATTGCCTTTCGCACGCACTTCTGGCCGGAGAAAAACCGATGAATAAGCGAGTCCTCATCGTCGACGACGCGGTCGTCATGCGAATGATGATCAAAGGGATCCTTTCCAAAAACGGCTTTGAAGTCGTCGGAGAAGCGCAGAACGGCGCCGAGGCCGTTGAGAAGTACAAGCTGCTTCAGCCCGACCTTGTCACGATGGATATGGTTATGCCGGAAATGGACGGTATCACCGCGGTGAGGCAGATCGTTTCGGGCGATCCGATGGCTAAAATCATTATGTGCACGTCGATGGGACAACAGGCGCTCGTCGTTGAGGCGATTCAAGCCGGCGCGAAGTCCTTCATTACGAAGCCGTTCCAGCCACCGAAAATCTTGGAAACGATTCAGAAAGTACTTGCATGAGCGGGCAAACTCTTCAGCTCAACGACCTGCAAAAGGACGCGTTGAAAGAGGTCGGCAATATCGGTGCCGGGCACGCCGCGACGGCGCTCTCGCAATTGCTCAATACGAAGATCAATCTCAGCGAACCGCGAATCGACGTGATCAAATTCCGCGATCTCGCGTCGCGCGTAGGGCACGAAAGCCGGACCGTCGCCGCCCTGCACATGTATGTCCGCGGCGAAGCTCCCGGACAGATGGTCGTCTTGTTCGATCGCGAGCAGGCGCTGGACTTCGTGAGTAAATTTCTGCATCGGGTCATCGGCGACATTCAGATATTCGATTCGATCGCCGATTCCACGCTCAAAGAACTCGGTAATATCGTCGCGGGTTCGTACCTGACCGCAATCGTGCAACTTACCGGAAGCAACCTTTTACCCTCCGTTCCGACGTTGTCGTACGGAACCGTACAGGGCGCGTTCCGGACGCTGATGTCGATCCTGCCGGATCAAGACGTGTTTCTCATCGAATCGTGCTTTCTGGACAAAGAGAAAGAGATCGCCGGACAGTTCATTCTCATCCCGGAGACGGGGTCGCTCGGAGCGCTGCTCTCCGTGTTCGGAGTCGAGTAGACTCGCGAAGGGCCGGTAACGGTTATGTCCGACGAATTGTTCGAGCGAGAAGAGTTCATCTCGTATTTCCGAGATGAAGCCGAGGAACTGCTCCAGCAAATCGATGCCGATCTGCTGCGGCTCGAAGAATTCGTAGCATCGGGTGAAAGCGATCCTGAAATCGTCAATTCGCTCTTTCGTGCGCTGCATACCATCAAAGGCAGTTCGGGTATGTTGGGACTGGCCGGAGTGCAAGGGCTGGCTCATAAACTCGAAAATCTCTGCGATCTTCTGCGCAAGGATCGTATGCCGCTCTCCGAGAGCGTCGTCGACAATCTCTTCGCCGGACGAGATATTCTTACGGAACTCGTGCGCGCCTCAATCGACGATCGCGACCTTCCCGACGGAGTAGACGATTACGTCCGCGGGCTCGACCTCCTTACCGGCATCTACGAGGAAACCGCTCACGTCATCGAAAGCACCGCACTTGCCGCCAGAGAATCGCAAGAAAAGATTGATGGGAATGACGCTCGGGATAACGCGGCTTTCGAAGAAGAAGTAGCGCGGATGCTGGCCGCGGCAAGCTGCAATACATCGGATACGGAACCCTCGCCGGAACCGGCAATCGGAAAGCCCGTTCCGGTTGCGGCGCCCGCAACGCCGAAGGCGGCTCGCAAAGCGGGTTCGGCGCATCAAACGATTCGGGTCGACATCGGTCGTCTCGACGCGCTGCTCAACCTCGTCGGGGAACTCGTTATCAATCGCACGCGAATCTCCGACATAGCGAACACGCTCGACCGACTCATGCAGGACAAAGTTAAGGCTGCGGGAGCATCGAGCGCAATCGTTTCGCCGCTCGCCAAGGACTTGACGGAAAGCGCCGCCTTGCTGGCGCGGACGACGAACGAGATTCAAGAGTCCATCATGAAAGTCCGGATGGTTCCAATCGGGCAGGTCTTCGACCGTTTTCCGCGGCTCGTACGCGACGTTGCAAAAGCGCGCGGAAAAGAAGTGATTCTTGAGATATCGGGAGCGGAAACCGATCTGGATAAAACGATCGTAGATGAAGTCGGCGAACCGTTGATGCATTTGTTGCGCAATAACGTCGATCACGGAATCGAGCCGCCGGACGAACGGGAACGGCGGGGAAAAAACCGTGCCGGGACGATAAAGCTCAATGCGTATCACGAAGGCAATCAGATCATCATCGAGGTCTCCGACGACGGCGCCGGAATCAACTTAGAGAAGGTCCGCGCGCGCGCGGTAAAACAGAACTTAATTACGGCCGAGGACCGGCTGAGTGACCGCGAAATCGTGGAATTGATTTTTACGCCCGGTTTTTCGACCGCGGACGTCGTTTCAGACGTCAGCGGCCGCGGCGTCGGCATGGATGTAGTCAAGCGGAATATCACCAGGCTCAAGGGGGCCTTCGATGTCGACACCGTTACGGGCCAGGGAACGCGCTTCACGATAAAGCTTCCCTTGACGCTCGCAATCATTCAAGCGCTCCTGGTACGAGTGGCGGACGAACTCTACGCTATACCGCTCGACTCCGTTATCGAATCGCAGCGCATCGAGATGCCCGACGTGCGTACCGTGCACGGTAACGAAGTAATTACGCTTCGGGGCCAGGTCGTGCCCCTCGTACGCATCGCCGAGTTCTTCGAACTTAGCGGCGAACGCGATCCTGCGAAGGTCATGATCGTCATCGTGGGCCTTCAGGGAAAACAAGTTGGGCTCGTAGTTGATTCCTTCGAAGGCGAGCAAGAGATCGTCATCAAGCCGCTCTCGGACGTCATCGGGCGCATCGCGGGGATATCTGGAGCGACGATTCTGGGCAACGGATCGATCTCGCTCATCATCGACGTTCATTCGCTCGTAAGCGAAGCGTATCAGAGCGGCAGATCGGCACGCGCCGAATTCTCGGGAGTATAATCGATATGCCTGAAGTTAGAGAAGAAAAACGAATGCAGTTTTCCGGAGAGGTCGTCCAGGTTGTTTCGTTCCAGTTAGGGACGGAAGAATACGGCGTCGATATTGCGCAGGTGCAAGAGATTATCCGTATGGTGCAGATCACGCACGTTCCCCGTGCACCGCGATTTATGGATGGCGTTATCAACTTGCGTGGACAGCTCATACCGATCGTCGACTTGCGCACCCGGTTCGGCATGGACCGCATCGGCGTGACGAAAAGCACGCGCATCGTCGTTACGGAGATCGGCAGCAAGCGCGTCGGCATCGTGGTCGACAGCGTCAGCGAAGTGAACAACATTCCAATTGAAAACGTGGAAGAAGCCCCCGAAATGATCGCCGGCGTCGGAACGGAATATATTCAAGGCGTTGGAAAAATCGACGAACGGCTGATCGTCATGCTGGACCTCACGATGGTGATGTCCGGCGATGAAAAACATCAATTGCAAGAGGTCGATACGCGCGCGATCGCATCATAAACTAGCGTGCGCTGTCAGGTTTATCTGGCTATCGCAGAAAATGTACGCGCGTACGACTTCCGATGCGATGGAAGCAACGGTGGCGCAATATTTCCGCCGGTACTACGCGGCACTCCGCGAATTCGGCTTTCGATCGTAGAAGGACCGAAGGCTATGCTGCACGACCGACGGGCATCGCCGTAGACCCTAGCCGCGTTAGGCGCCCTTGAGCTCATGCAACGTAACGGTGTTGCCTTCGGTATCGTTAATCATTGCCATCCGGCAGACCGGCGTCTCGTTTTCCATCAGAACCGCAATGCCGCGCTCCTTGACGGCGGCGACGGCCGCGTCGAGATCGTCGACCGCGAAAAGAATCCCGTTACTGGGCTGGAACGGCATCACGCGACCGCCGCCGCCCCATAGGCCGAAGGTCGTGCCATCCGGCAGTTCATATTCCGCGCCGCGATCGTCGGGATACACGGTCACGGGTTCGATTCCCAGCACGTCGCGGTAGAATGCTATTGCTCGCGGTGCATCCTTGACCATGTAGCCGCTCAGATCCATACCGGTGACCGTAAAGGCGCGTTGTTGACCGATCATTCCCGACCTCCTAATGTGGATGATTCTAGAGTGGAATTCAATTTACACTCTCTTACGTCTGCTTAGCTCGCTCGAAAAGTACAGCGCGATCGCCGTTGTGATCGAAACTGCGAATTTCTGCGTAGCCGCACTTGGTTGCGACTCGAATCGACACAACGTTCTCTGCGTTGACGATGCAGATCGTCCGTTCCCATTGGCGATGGCGATCGCTCCAGTCCACCGCAGCGAGAACGGCCTCCGTTGCGAAGCCCCGTCCTTGCATATCGCTTGCGAGCGCCCATCCAACTTCCGGAACTGCGTGGAGCGACGAATCGAGACCGCGTTTGAAGTCGGCGAAGCCGATCTCGCCGACGAACCTACGAGAGCTGGTCTCCTCCACCACCCAATAGCCGAAACCCAGCAAGCTCCAGTGGCCGACGTAGTTGAGGACTCGCATCCACGATTGCTGCGCCGAAGACGGGTTGCCGCTTATGTATCGAACGACGTTCGCGTCGCCCCACATAGCGGAGCTCGCGTCATAATCATCGAGACGGTGGCCCCGCAGCGTAAGGCGTTCCGTTTCGATAGTCGGCACCTCTCGCGGAAGCCCTTGCCGTGAGACCATTTTAGCGACATACGCCGTTAGCAATGAGGTGTCTTTGTGCGCCGGCCGAAAGACGTCGGGATGGCAAACGCCGCTCAGCAGAGGAACTGTTTTTCAGCCGCGGCTACTTCCGTTGGTGGATGCCGAATTCGTTTCCGTCGGGGTCAGTGCCGAAGGACATAAAACAAACCGGCGTCTCGAACGGATCGCCGAGTTTCGCGCCGCGCGATCGGAAGAGCGCAACGGCGGCGTTAATATCTTTAACGGCAAACAACGCGGTGTAGCCTTCTCCCGATGTCGGTGACTCGGACGGCTGCCAGACACCGAACGTCGTACCGTCTGCAAGTTCGAACTCGGCACCGCTGCCATTTTCATCCACGTCACTCGGCGTCATGCCGAGGACGTCTTGGTAAAAAGCGACTAAGCGCTTCGCATCGCGCGTTGCCGGACCAAAGATATCGACGCCAAGAATTTTCGTGCCGGCTACTGCGGCGATGTTTTCCATCGGATGCTCCTTTTCGAACGTTGCTTTTATCGCTTAACTCGTCGGGCGTCGGGTCACCTTCTCGAGCCGTTAGCAGTTGGATCAAGAAACGATCGCCGCGGTGGTACGCATCGAGCAACTGGGTCGACCTGGTCCTCGGGGATTTTGTCAACGAGCTCGTGGAGATCGCTGCGCGTCATCATCGACCTCATTGTATCAGGCATGGGGCTTCGAGACAGGACTCCGGGACACGGAAAGACGCTTCGCGCCTAGTGATGAAATCATCCGGAATACGGTCGCTTAAGGGACGATTCCATCACGTGCGCTTGCCGCGATCAGTGGTGCGGTTGGCTAGTGCAGGCGCCGGGAGCGACGTCGAAAATGTGCTGCGCGAAGGACCACTGGTGACCTTCCGGGTCGGAAGCCTGATATCGGCGATCTCCCCAAGGTTGATTCGCGAGCTCGAGCACGATTGTGGCGCCCGCTGCCGTTGCTCTCTGGTAGTGCGCGTCGACGTCGTCGACGTAGACTGTAAGCATCGTGCTCACGCCTCTCCTAGGGCTTTCCCCGTGAATAGATGGCAATCCAAGCGTAAGAACGCTGTCGCCGACTTGCATTTGCGCACGCTCGACGGTACCCGCCGGTGAGCTGTGACGCGCAGACGTACGTTCAGTGAAGCCGAACGATCGAGTTAGCCAGCCGATTGCGGCGGCGGGATCCTCGTAAATGAGGTGAGGGGCGATGCGGGGCCAACCCGTCGGGGGATTTGCGACTGACGCCTGCGCGGTAGTGCTCATGAAGCTTCTCTCTCCTTGGGTCGACTCGTGTTCCGATCGCGGAAAGCGCCGTCCCGCTGACGACGGGAAGTTTGGTGCTCACCGAGGTTTGCGCTACGCCGCCGGCAGCGCAACGCTAATGCGCTCGATGCGAATGTTGTCGACATCGCTCGGCGGAATGAGCAGACCCTTTTCCGCGAGATAAAAAAGAAGCCGCGTCTCCCAAGCCAGCTGCTAATATTCCTTGTATTGTGGGCGCTTTCGGTTCCGGCGCTCGACTATCGCAGTTGCGACTGGAAATCACGCGCCTCATTAGTCCTCCAATTTGGCCAACTAAAACCATAGTTGACATCTCGCGGTGCACGGTGATAGTCTACTCCTAACGAATTAAGAGACAGCTCCTTCATGGAGACGAAGACGTGGCGCGAAAAAAATCACCGACGCTCACCGAAGGCGAATTACGCATAATGGAAGTGCTGTGGACGCTCGGGCGCGGCACCGTTGCCGAGGTAACGCAAGGCATGTCTCACGTGCCGATTGCATACAACACGGTTCTCACGACGCTTCGGATTCTCGAACAAAAGGGACACGTCGCGCACGAAGAGTCGGGTCGAGCTTTTATTTATCGTCCGCTGATCGGGCGCGATGCCGCGGCGCAATCGGCCCTCAAACTGGTGGCCTCCAAATTTTTCGGTAATAGCACCGGAGCCCTCGCCTTACGTTTAATCGAGAACGAGCGCCCCTCCGACGAAGAGCTCGCTCGCCTGCGATCCCTTGTCGAGCGTTACGAGGAAACTCCGTGATGCTTTCGCTCTTCGAGTCCGCCGCCGGTAGCGGTGTGGCGATATTGCTAAACGGCATTTGGCAAGGTGCTTTAATTGCAATCGTAACGTGGATTGCATTGCGCGTATTTTCCGGGGTGAATGCGAGTACGCGCTACGCCGTTTGGGCGCTCGCGCTTGGCGCAGTCATCATCATTCCCATCGCGACGAGCCTTTCGCATTCGGTCAATTCCGCAAACCACGCCGCTTCACGTGCGGAAGCGATGCGTGCCGATGCGCAGCTTATGCCGGTGCCGGCACTTCGTGCGGTACAGGGCAGCGTCGAAAAATTCTACCGGGGAACGTCTTCGGCGATCGCGGCGCCGCAGGAAAAACGCGTATCGTTCCGGTTTGCTATTCCCACGCTCGTTGCATCGAGCGCCTTTGCATTGTGGGCGATTACTGCGGCATCCGTATCGAACGGCTGCTGCGCACCGGTCGCGCGATGGGTTCCTCTGTCGCGCCCCACGTCACGGTGGCCGTTACGGCCGCTTTCATAGCCGTATTTTTCGTGCTGCGGGCAGTGACGCCCAGCCTTGCTTTTACCGAAGCAACGCGCGTTACTGCGGCTGTATCGTTGCGGCATGTTGCGACGCCTGACGTCTCACGGCGCAAAAGCACGCTGTCGCTTCGCAAAATCGTGCAGTCACGTCGTATCGAAACCCATGCGGCCGTTACGTCGAGGGAACCGCTACCGGCGGCCGCTATTCCGGTCGTGCCGAGCGCCGTTCATTCAAACGCGCCCGCGGTCCAACCGATGATTGAGCGCCGAAGTGCTTTGAAACCCCTCGCATTACTTGCCGAGAATACCGTGCAAATGCCGAAAGTCACTCGATCTGTCGTCGAGCAGCCGATGGAATGTGTCGGATGTAACTATGCGGGCGCCGATCTCTCCAACAACGACTTCAGCAATCGATCGATGACCGGGACGAATTTCTCGCGCACCGACCTTCACGGGGCGCGATTCGACCACGCCATCCTCACCGGAACGAATTTTTCCGATGCGAACGTAAGCGACGCGTCGTTCATCGGAGCGCATCTCGAAGGCTGCAACATGCGAGGCGCTCGCCTGCGAGGAGCACGATTTGACGGCGCAACCCTCTCCGGTTGCAACATCGATCCGCGCGCGCTCTCGCCGATACAGGCGCGAAGCATTCTGACGTCCTGTGACGGGTGCAACTTCCAGCACGTCAATCTGCGTGGGATGGACCTTCGCGACGTCGTTATTGAAGGCGCGAGTCTCGCCTATGCGGATTTGCGCGACGCCGACCTCTCGCGAGCGGTTTTTCGAGGCGTCGATTTTTCTCACGCGCGGTTATCCGGATCCCGCTTTGACAACACGCAATTTGTCGGATGCAATTTTAACCGTGCAGACCTACGAAACGTCGATCTCTCGAAAGCATCCATGACCGGGAGCGTCATGGTCGACCCGATTCTGCACGATTAAACCGATTTGACGAGAGCGCAACTCATCGGCGTAACGTTTCGCGATGCCGATCTGCCGGAGGCCACGCTTATCGGTGTGCGTGCGGCCGGAATAGATGTGTGCGGAATTGGCGCGGGATCAGGAACTAAATGCTCCATCGTCGATGCCGCGACGCTGCGCAGGCTCAGCGGCTCTTCACTCACCGAAGCAATTTTGCCGTAAGCGCGACGTAACATGCAGGGCCGACCGTGCGTTACCGTCGTAGAATGGCAATCATGCGCGCCCAAACCACTGCGACACTCGTACTCGCCGCACTCGTAGCTATACCGGCCTTTGCAGGCGTCGCCCCGGCCGCGAAGGCTAGCCCTGCGAGTTCTGCGCCTCCGCAGATCATTCACGTATATACACGACGAGTGTGCAGCGTGCTTGAGAAAACAATCAAGCCGGCGATCGGAATGATTCTCCAAAACGATCAAACCATCGCGAAGAGCCCGAAACTCTTTAGCGACTACAATTTTGCAATGGGGTACGGCAGCCAAGGCTCGCAAGACATGGCCGTGTTGCGGATGGAAAATTTAGTCTCTCCGCTCGTCGATAACATTCTCGCGGCGCAAAAAATGTTGGGCGATCCGAATGTTTTTCCGGCCGTTGCGAAAAGTGAAGACGATCGCCGGGCGCTTCGGCTCAGAGACGGCGCGTTGCGCACGCTTGCGTCGCAAGAAGCCGCGTTGGATATCATCAACGGATTCGTTGCAACGCAGCAGCTCTCCGAAATGCAGCACGAAGGCATGGGCTTTATCCATTCGATTGATCAGCCCGACGTAAAAGGCGCCTCGCAACAAGGGCCGCCGACAAACAGCATCATATCGGGATTGACGCCTTCGGATAATCCGGGAGCGGGTGGGGATACGACCGCGACGTTAATGAATGCGGGGCTCGCGCCCAATCCCTACGAGCTCGACCTCACGCGCATCCCCGGACTCACGCTCGGCTTCAATCCCGTCACGCATCTCAAAGACGGCATCGTGTGGACGCAAGGCAACACGAAGACGCACGAAGACGATCTTTCAAAAGATGTTTTCGACGCAATTAAATCGTGCAGCACTCAATCGGGAGTCGTCGCTCCTTCTCCCGCGCCGTAACCCCTTGCGGAGTCGGCTAATCCGGTAAAGCGCACCAATCCTTCGAACGGACCGTACGCTGCAAAAGCATCGTGCAAAAGCGCTCGCGTCCGCGCGAGCGCCTCGTCACGCTGAAGCTGCAGACGGTAAACCGTTTTGCGCGCGCCGTGCGGCAGTATTTCGAGCAAAACGTCGCGATCGTGCACGTCACCGAGCGTATCCTGTAATTGTGTGAGGCGCACGCCCGCGTCGTGCAGTGCTGGTTCGAATACGCAGAAACGCTCGAGCGCATAACGCAAGCGTTTGCACGCGATGCGCAAGGCATGCAAGTCTGCGGATCGTCCTCGGCGCAGCGCCGGCGTAAGGGCCAGCACTTCGGCAAAGCGAACGATAGCAACGCGCCGCATCACGGCATCCGTACCGTCAACGTCGTCGAAATCGATCGGGCGCGCTTTCATAGCGCCTTCGAATGCTGCATCGACCGTCGCATGCGATGCAAGCCGGTACGTTCTCGATCCCGCAGATTCTTTAAGGCCGGCGCAATGATTGCGCGCTCGCTTTCATCGAGGGCGGATTTAAGGATCGCGCGCAACACGGTTGCATCGCGAGCCTCGCCGGAACGCTCGACCAAACGGTGTAACCGTCTCTCGTGAATTCTCGGAAGTACGCCGCGCAAATCGCCGTAAAGGCAGCGCAGACGGCGGCCTGCAGTCCGCAATTCGTGCAGCCGTTTGGGCGTAGCTTTCCGGCAATAGTTGCTGCGAGCCGCCTCAAAAAGGCCGCCCTCACGTTGCGCTAGCGCAAGAGCCCACGCGCGGACGCTTTCATCGGACATTCAGCCCCTCTTTGTGGGGCTTGGGTGCCATGTCATCTTTCAAGCGGACGACCAAACGGGCACTTTGGAGCGTTGACATCGAACATACGTTCGATTACGATGGTTCCCCATGCTGACACCGGTTGCTTCTCCCGACTCTCGGATTCGTGCTTTTAATGAATTGAAACAGCAGCTTCAAGGCACGCCCGGCACCGCCGCAGTGGCCCTCGAATCGTGCTTCTCTACGGGCTTAACCGACTTTGACCGGATGCTCGGAGGCGGTTTTCCGAGCGGCGCTCTGGTGACGCTCGAAGGCGAACAAAGTTCGGGACGATGGAGCCTCGTTGCGCGCTTGCTCGCGGCAGCTACGCGTCGCGGGTTGGGTGCGGTTGTCGACGAGGGCGAGCTCTATCCTCCCTCGCTAGCGGCGGCGGGGGTACGGCTGGAACGCTTGTTGATCGTACCGGCCCGGACGGCACTGGGAATCGCGCGAGCGGCCGATATTTTGCTTCGCTCGCGCGTCGTCCGGGTCGTCGTTATGCGGGCACCGGTTTTACGCGCCGCAGTCTGGTCGCGGCTTGCGGGCCTCGCGCACCGGACGGGCGCGTTATTGATTGTCGTCGTTACGCGCGCGAGCGCGGAACTTGCAGCATCCTCGGGGATGCGCCTGGGGTGCGTGCTGCAATGTGTTGCATTGCTTGGAACGCGCGGTTTGTGGTGCACGTTTTCGGGGTTCACAATACGCGCCGAAGTGCGCAAGCATAAACGCTTTGCCGCAGGAGCGTCGAGCTTCGTTCGAGTCAGTATGCCGGTCGATGAGACGCTCGTGCGCGACCGCGCGATCGAACGCGTGAAAATGCCGGCCGCCGCGAGCTCTCGATAACATGCTGCTGTGCGTGCGCGTTCCGCAATATCCACTTGCCGTGTCTTGCAATGGTGCGCCCGCAGGGGATACCCCCGTGCTCGTCGCCGACCGTTACGAGCGAGGTCATATCATCGCGCTCGACGCGCGCGCGTACGAAGATGGATCGCGTGCGGGCCAAACGATCGCACAAGCCTCGGCCGCAACCTCACAAGCACGCGTCGTCGTCTACGATCCGGCACGCGGAGCGGCGCTCTGGCAAGCAATGCTCGATGCGCTCGATGCGGTAACGCCGCTCATCGAGGACGTTCGCGACGGTATCGCCTTTCTCGAAATGCGCGGCATCCCGGGTGACGCGCCGGCCTGGATGACGCAGATTCAAAACGTGCTCGCGCGGTTCGCCATGCCGCTCTGCTTGGGTGGCGGCATAAACCGGTTTTGTTCCTACGCTGCGACGTGGATTGCCGATGGGACGGTTCTCGCGCAAGGTGAAGAAGCCCAACGACTGCATCCGCTGGCACTGGACGTTCTGGAACTCGATCCTAACGCACGCGAACGCTTAGCATTGCTTGGTATTACGACGCTCGGTGAACTCGCAAGTTTACCCCACGGCCCGTTCGTGCGCCGTTTTGGGCGTGATGCCGCGCGCTGGCACGAGTGGGCGCGAGGCATCGACAGAACGCCGTTCGTACCGCGCGGACATTCGATCGCAATCGAAGCTTCGATCTTCGGCGAGGGCCAAGCCGACGATGAAGCCCAAGTGTTTTTCGCCTTGCGTATGCTCTTGACGCGAATCTGCAGCGATTTGGAACGTTGCGGAAAGCGTACGAGCGCGCTGGAACTGCAGATCGAACTGGACGACGGCGATCGTTCCCCGGTCGAGATACTCCTGGCTGCTCCTACGGCCGACGAACGAGCGATGCTCGACGTGTTACGCGCAAAACTTGAAGGCAGGCAGTTTACCGCCCCAATCGTAGGTTTGCGTCTGCGCGCCATGCGCCTGGAAGAAGCGGGAGAAGAACTCGCGCTCTTTACCTCCGACGATATCGATCCCCAACACGTCGCGGTCGCGCTGGCGCGTTTGGAGGCCGTTTTGGGAGAACCCGCGCTTCGCGCGCGTTTGCGCGATGCGCATCCGCTCGAGGAGCGTTTTAGCTACGAACGGTTCACCGTTCCGCAGCGGGATGCGTTCGAGGCATCGCCGGCAGTGTTGCCGGCGCTCGTTCCGCAACTTCGATTGTTGGAAGTGCGCGAAGTCGACGTCCGCGTGTTGCACGGAGAGCCGGCGTTCGTGGGCACGCCGTTCCTCGCCGTGCTCGAATGCGCGGGACCGTGGCGTATCGAGGAAGGATGGTTCGGCGCCGGCATCGCTCGTGACGAATACGATGTGCTGCTTGAAGACGGCGAACTCTATCGCATCTATCGGCAAGGAACGCGCTGGTACGTTCGAGGCGCGTATGATTGAAGCCGTGGCGACGGGGTGCCGACGGTTCCAATGCATTGCATCGGCGTGGTTGCGCAGCGGCGAAATTACCCGTACCAAGCATCTGCTTTCGCCGCTCGAAGAGCTTGCCGGCTTCAACTACGGTTTCGTGTATCTGCTCGAAATACGGGATAATCCGCTTGCGAAGTCGTTCGCTACGGTTAAATTAGGATATTCCGAACATCCCGCACGCCGGATTCGCGAACTGCGCCATACGTACGGCGAGCATCTTCGGCTGCGCGCGTGCTTCGTCGGCGACGCGAAGCAAGAGCGTGCCATGCACGCGCGTTTCGCACATCTTCGCGTGGAGAACGAGCGCTTTTTAGCAAGCGGAGCGATCGATACGGTTTACGCGCAAGAACGGGAGCGCATCCGCACGCGCTTGCGGACGCTGCATCTCTGCACTCCCGATTGCCCGCAGTTGGTCAAACGATTGGATCTGCGGATGCTGCGGGCATGGCTCGGCCGGTAAGCGGGTATGCCGAGTTGCATTGCCGCTCCAATTTTTCGTTCCTGGATGGGGCATCGCATCCCGAAGAACTGATCGAACGGGCGCGAGAGATTGGACTCGAAACGATCGCTCTCACCGATCGCGACGGCCTCTACGGAACGGTGCGGTTTTCGAGTGCCGCAGTGCGTGCCGGAATCCAAGCTATAGTCGGCAGCGAACTGACCTTTGCCGATGGGTCGCATCTCGTTCTGCTCGTTGAAGACGCTAGCGGATACGCAAACTGCTGCGAACTCATCTCCCTTGCGCAATTACGTGGCAGCAAGCGCGATGCGAAGCTGCTTATCGAGGACTTTGCCGGACGTGCGGATGGCCTCACCGTGCTCTCTGCGGGTCCCCAGGGCGCTATCGAGCGCGCACTTCGTCGCGAAGACCGGACCGCGGCGCGCGAGCATGCCGAACGCTTCCAGGCGGTTTTCGGCGATCGCTTTTTTATCGAACTGCAGCACCACCTCACGGCCGCCGAAGCGGCTTGCAATATAGAACTCACGCGCATCGCACGCGAACTAAAAATCCGTTGCGTTGCAACCAACGGCGTCGCGTACGCGCGACACGAAGACGCGCAGCTTGCCGACGTGTTGTGCTGCATTCGTGAAACGATCGATCTCGATCGCGCGCGCAGCGAACACAGGCTTCGACCTAATGGGGAATTCCATCTTAAGAGCGCTGCGGCGATGCGCCGTCTTTTTACGCCGTATCCCGAAGCGCTGGATGCGACGCTCGAAATCGCGCAACGCTGTCGGTTTCGTCTCAATCGCCTCGACGGGCAGTTCCCGCTCTTTCCCGTGCCTGAAGGGAAGACGCGGCAGAGCTACTTGCGGGAACTCGTGCATTGCGGTGCCGCGCAACGCTATGGATCGCCGCTAACTTCTGAGGTCGAGCGGCAGTTGGAATACGAACTCGGCATCATTGCAAAAATGGACCTTGCGGGATATTTCTTGATCGTCTGGGATATCGTGCAGGCGGCAGAGCGATTCGGCGTGCTGTGTCAGGGCCGTGGATCGGCAGCGAATTCGGCGGTGTGCTACGCGCTTGGCATTACGGCCGTCGACCCCGTTGGAATGGATTTGCTTTTCGAACGCTTCATGTCCGAGGAGCGCAAAGAGATTCCCGATATCGACATCGACTTCGCCCATCAAGATCGCGAAAAGGTCATTCAGTACATTTACGAGCGGTACGGACGCAGCAATGCCGCGATGGCGGCCGAGGTCGTGACGTACCGGACGCGATCGGCAATTCGCGATGTAGGCAAAGCGCTCGGGCTTACCGTTGCCCAAGTCGAACAAGTTTCGCGCGAATTCGACGCCCGGGAATCACTAGCAGGCGCCACGGGGCAGACCGAGCCGAACGAGGCCGCACAATCGCACAAACCGGGAGTGCTCAAGCGCCGCGATCTCGACACCGGGTCCAACGTGCGCGCTTCGCGGCTAGAAGGCAAGTCCGACCAGTACCTCTACGGATTTCGCGGCAAAGACTTCGGCGCCGACCCCGATCCGCAGATCGCTCCTCCGGTCGGCGGCGAGATCGCGCAGCGATTGTATGCGTTTTGCCGACGGATCGACGGATTTCCGCGCCACATGGGAATTCACTCCGGCGGCATGGTGATCACGCGCGACCCGCTCGTTCGCGTCGCGCCCGTCGAATGGGCGACGATGCGCGACCGCACGATCGTTCAGTGGGACAAAGACGACCTCCAAGAACTCGGCTTGATTAAAATCGATCTGCTCGGCTTGGGTATGCTTTCGCTCTTGCGCGAGGCGTTCGCGCTGCACGAGCGGTGTTTCAATCGGACCCTCGCGCTGCACGCTATTCCCTCCGGCGATACGGCGACGTACGAAATGCTTACGCGCGCGGATACGATCGGCGTCTTTCAAATAGAATCGCGGGCCCAGCAGTCGATGCTGCCGCGCATGAAACCGGCGTGTTTTTATGACATCGTCATGCAGGTTGCAATCATTCGCCCTGGGCCGATTCAAGGACAGATGATTCACCCGTTCTTGCGCCGCCGTGCGGGGCTCGAGCCGGTGACATATCCCCATCCGAAACTACGGCCGGTGCTCGAACGCACGATGGGCGTGCCGCTCTTTCAAGAGCAGGGCATGCGTCTTGCAATCGAAGCCGCCGGCTTTTCGCCGGGAGAAGCCGATAAGCTGAGGCGCGCGATGGGGCACAAACGCTCGCACGACCGGATGCGTGAAATCTATCCGAAGCTCGTTGACGGCATGGTGCAAAACGGCATCGACCACGCGGCAGCGGAGCAGCTCTTTAAGATGCTGGAAGGCTTCGCCGATTACGGCTTTCCCGAATCGCATGCCGCCAGTTTCGCTTTGCTCGCCTATGCATCGGCGTACGTGAAATGCCATTTTCCCGCGATATTCGCTGCGGCGATTCTCAACGTGCAGCCGATGGGGTTTTATTCCACCGAGGTTTTAGTGAACGACGCGAAACGCCATCAAGTGACGGTCAAGCCAATTCAAGTCAACGCGAGCGAATACTATTCGTTCGTCGAGGCCGACGGTTCGCTGCGTTTGGGATTTCATCTGGTTCGCGGGCTCGGAGAGGCGCAGAAGAAGCGGCTGGAGAGCGTGCTTGCCGGCGGACCCTTCGACGATTTGCCGGCATTTGCGGCACGAACGCAGCTCGAAAAAGAGGCGCTCGAAAATCTTGCCGTCGCCGGAGCGTTTTCGCCGTGGTATCGTTCCCGGCGCGATGCAATGTGGGCGCTGCGGGCGCTGGACGAACGCGAAGCACGAGGCCAACTGGGACGCCTGATGGATATGGAAGAACCGCCGGTAGTCTTTGCCGCCATCGAGCCGAAGCGGGAAACCGCATTCGATCTTTGGTCGACCGGCGTTACGACGAAAGAACACGCAATCGAACATTTCCGCACGCAGTTACATGCATCACGGGTGATAACGGCCGCACGATTGAGCGAAATGCCGAACAACCTGATCTGCCGCGTCGGCGGTCTCGTCATTACGCGACAGCGTCCCGGAACGGCGAAAGGGTTTGTATTTCTAACGCTTGAGGACGAAACGGGGCTGGTCAACGTTATCGTGCGCCCAGACGTGTACGAGCGCTACCGCCGCACGATCCGCACGAGCCAAACGCTCGTTATCGAAGGGAAACTTCAGCGCGAAGCGGGCTGTATCGATCTCATAGCTCGCACCGTCTGGTCCTTCAACGACGAAGCCGTCACCAAAGGGATCCGCTCGCATAACTTTCACTAGGAAGCCCGGTTTGATTAAAAATTTTCCGCTCGGCGATTACGAACGAGCGGTTTTTCTTCGACATCCGTTTCATTGGCGGGGAAACGCGCGTTTGTTTGCGATTGTTTGAAACGGCGGCTGAATCGTTCTTGAGTGTAGGCCTCGCTTCATTCCAGAGGCTGTCTACGTTCGTCTTAGCACCAGAAGCGTTGCATCGTCACGGAGCGGACCGGCTGAATAGAGTTTCACGGCATCGAATATCGTTTCGGCGATCACCTGGGCCGGCAGGTGCGCGCGTTCGAGGAGTGCGCGTTTGAGGCGTTCGATTGTGAATAATTCCCCATCGTCGTTCGTCGCCTCGGTCAAGCCGTCAGTATAAAAGACCGCGACGTCGCCTATGTCGAGCCCCGTTTCTTCTTGCTTGTAAAACGTCTCTCTAGCGATTCCAAGGACGATGTCGTGGACGTCCATCGTGCGCACTTCGCGCGTTGCCGCGCTGAAGATCAGCGGCGGCTCGTGTCCTGCGTTGACTACCCGCAGGCTTCCCGTCGTTGCGTCGAACGCGGCGAGCAAGAACGTAATGAAGGCGTCTTCCGCCATATCGTCGGCTACGACGGAGTTGGTATAGGTCACGATCGGTACCAGCTTCTCTGTCCCGAGCGCGGTGACGAGCCCACGCACCAGATATCGTAGCATCAGCGCATTGAGCGCAGCAGCGAGCGACTTCCCCGACGCATCGCCGAGTCCGAAAACGAATGTGCCGTCGGTCGAGGCGAAGAGATCGATGTAATCCCCGCCGACCAATCGCGCGGGCTCCGCGTGGACCCCAATTTCCGCTCCAGTGATCCGCGGCACGGACACATCGAGCAGGGCCCGCTGGATTCGTTCGGCGGCGAGGTTAAAGTGCCGTTCCGAATCCTCGCCGGTCGTCAAATTGGCAATAGCGCGCCGTATTGAAGCGTACATAGGCAAGGGCGTTCGGCGCGGGGCCGTCCCTACCCGCGTGCATGGATGCCGCTGATGGGACGTTGTCGCCGCAGCGCGAATTAGGCCAAGATGGAATCGCTCGATTTAACTGCCGCGCCGCCGCGAGCTCCTCGCGCCGAGATGGCCGGCATCATTTTCTTACCGCGCACGATCGATAAGGTGCGTGCTACGTTACCGGGAGGCAAAACCGGCGAATATAATATCTCCGGGTTTAGCGAAACGCTGCTCGAAACGCTTGGTATTCCGCTGCAAAACTTCACGGCAGCCGTTGCAAACTCCGCGTCGGATGAGGACGTAGGAAAGTTCGTCCAATCGTCGGCGACACCCGAACGCATCGCGCAATGGAACGCGATGATTCGCGAGCGGCAGCCGCACGGCGGCGACCGGGAAGCGGCGTACAAAAGCTATCCGTGGCTGCGCGATCGTCCCGACCTCGTGCTGGCGCTCGACGTTCTCGCCGAAGACGATCGGGTGCTCTTTGCCAAGAAATAGCGGCTTCGTCTTGCGTAGCTAACACAAAGGAGCTCCCTTACCGGAGCTCCTTTGTGTTGGCGAGACCTCTGCAACAATTATTGAACGGTTACGGTCACCGGTGACGATTTAATGCCGTTTGCTACCACGTAAATGTTTGCCGAACCCGGTTCGACATTCGCGGGCACGTCGAATTTCGTAGATACCGTCGCAGGCGACTCTACAGCCATCGAACTGTGGTTATGCGTCCGAGCAAAAAACACGTGATGGGTTGCCGCATTGACGATTTCAACTAAAGGGTAGTTCGTGGCCATCTGGGCGTCGTCCCCATAGGCGTTTGCTTGCGTGAATCCGTTGAGATGCACGCCGGAGATCGTATATGTATTTCCGGGCGCGAGCGTTGTGGGAACGGATGCGATCGATGGAGCGAACGATCCGTCGGGATTCTGCGTGGATGTGTAGATTTCCACATCGTTCGAACCGTCGGTCGCGAGGACCTGACCCGTTGGAAGCATCATAAGGCGCAGATTATACGAAGAGTCGTTCTTTGCATTCGGGATTCCCGCGATATGCGTAAACGTGCTTCCGTTGAAAATATAGAAATACGTCGGCGACTGATAGACTCCGGGACTTAGCGCGATCAATACGTTGCCGCTCGTAAGCACGCTCGTCGGACCGTCGGCGGAATCGAGCTGCGCGCCGCTTACAGTGGGCAAAGCGGGTCCCGCACTCCACGTGCGCGTTGCGGTGCTATAGATCGCGGTGTTCTTGTCTGCGCCTGCAACGAAGACGGTACCGTTGGGGCGAAGCGTCTGCGGACCGATTTCGTAGGCATTCGTCAAGTTCGCCGGTAGACTGCCGGCCGACGACCACGAGCCGCTGGCGGCAGAGTACAGCTCCGAGTGCGGCTCTGCACCAACATCCGCGGTCAGAACTTTGCCGTTGGGCAGCAGCGTCCAGCCTTCTTCGGAGTTGGCGTCTGCTTTGCCGGTACCGGTTGTTGTGAACGTCTTCGATGATTCATTGAAAAGCGCTTGCTGACTCGTGCAGCAATTCCCGAGCATGTAGGTGCCGTTCGCGAGTACGGCGCTTTGCGCATCACCGATCTGCGACCAGCCGTTCGGAGCGTTGACGCTCGTCCATGTATTTGCGACGGGATCGTAAATTGCGCCGAGATTCGTTTCGTCTTCTTGGAAAAAGTTGTATTCGCCGCCGTTAATAACCAGCTTGCCGTCGGGCAGTACCGCGGAGGCAAAGTATAGCGGGCCGTAGTTTCCCGGAAGCGTGGCGCGCTTCTTCCACGAGCCGTGAATGTAGCTGCCGTTCGAGTCGGGCGTTAGGCTGTACCAGTTCGACGTATTATCGCCGATCATGACCGTTCCGTCGGTCATGAGCAGCGGCGTTCCGGCTCCATTAGAGCCGAACGGCGCCGTCGCCGCTACCGGCTGCCAGCCGCCGCTGCGCGCAGCACCGCGGTCCGCGGCAGTGATTGGTCCGACCGGAACCGGAGGATGCGGCGGCGTGTGCCCGAGGAGGCCTTTTTGAACGAGATCCAACGCGGAGTGCTGCGACGCGGGTGATTGTGACGTTTGATCCGGCGCCGGCGGGGTAGATCCGCCTCCGCACGCAGAGACCATGAAAGCCAGCGACGCGACAGCCAAACTACGGATCGCTATAGGCGAACGACGCACGAAGTAAACCTCCATCAAAAAATGGCCGCGCGGTGGCAGCCGAGCCCACACTATATCGCCTTTGGTAGCCAACGTCCTTCGCCAACCCATTAGAGCGAACGCAGGCAACGAGTGCCGGTCCGCCCGAATCGGCGCTTATGAGCGAAACTGCACCCGACGCGCTTCCGGCCATCGTATTGACGCCGCCGGAGCCGGTACCGGTCGTCAACCCTCAACAACTCGATGCCGGCGGTCCGGTTCGGATAGCGCCCGATGAAGCGGCAAGGCTCAACGAACAGGTCCGCGGTTTCGTCGAAGAACTTACCACGTCGCCGGTCGACGGTGACGCATTCAAAATGCGGGTCGATGCGATTCTTCATATGGGGAATCGCGAAGTCGAGGAGTCGGCGAACGTCTCGAACCGCCTGCTGCAGCGGCCGGTGAATACCATGGCGACCGGCGGCGGCGAAAAAGGATCGATGATCTCCAAAGGGCTTATCGAATTGCGCAACACCTGCGAAAAACTCGATCCAAAACGTCAGAACTTGCTCGCGCCGAGTAAATTGCTCGGTATCCTCCCCTTTGGAAACAGAATAAAGACCTACTTCCAAAGTTATCAGTCGTCGCAATCGCATATCGAAAGCATCATGAACTCGCTTCTTGCCGGCAAAGACGAACTGCTGCGCGACAACGCATCGATCGAACAAGAGCGAACGGAAATGTGGTCGCTCATGGGCAAGATCGAACAGTACGTTTTCCTTTGCAAGCAGATCGACGCCGAATTGACCGCGCAGGTCAGCCAAATTGAGACGAGCGACCCCGAACGTGCGAAAGCTATTAAAGAGAACGTTCTCTTCTACGCGCGCCAAAAAGTTACCGATCTGCTGACTCAGATGGCGGTCAACGTTCAGGGATACATGGCGCTCGATCTGGTCAAGCGCAATAACATCGAATTGATCAAAGGTGTGGATCGCGCGCGGACGACTACGCTCTCGGCTCTTCGAACGGCCGTCATCGTCTCTTCGGCGCTGTCGAATCAAAGACTCGCGCTCGATCGTATCTCGGCCCTGAACGAAACCACCGGCAATATGATTCAATCTACCGGCGAGATGCTTCGTTCACAGAGTGGTGAGATATTCAAACAGGCATCGAACCCGACGATCGACGTTGCGAAGCTCCAGGCCGCCTTCGATAACGTGTATGCCACAATCGATGCGATCGACGCGTACAAGGTGCAGTCGCTCGGCGCTATGCAGCAAACGGTCACGGCGCTCAGCGGTCAGATCGACCGCGCGAAATCGGTGCTCGCGCGAGAGTCACCCGATCGTGCATGACCATATTTTCGAGTTGCCCGAACCCGCACAGCGCCTCGTTCACGGCATTGAAGGAACGATCGATGAGGCCCGACCGCTCTTCGATGCGGCCGGTGCGCCTCCCGAAATTGCGTTTAACTTGACACAAACGCGTTCGAAATATCTGCCCGACACCGTGCGCGCGTATTGCTCCGTGCCGTTGTCCCAGCGTGAGTTCAAAGACGAAAACGGCAGGACGGCATTGGATTCCCTGCTCGAACAGCTTTCGGTACTCGATCGCGCGGTAAAGCGAGATCTCGAAGCTCTCACGAAGGCCAAGCGACACGAACTGGCGGCCAACGCCCGATTTCTTGCCGAGCGATTCGACGATCGATCGACCGAGATCTCCGACGCGACCGCAAGCGCAGCGCCGCTGTCCCAAACCCCGGCCGGGTTACGGAATTGGCTGCCTGCCGATGAGTCCGACGGAAAAGGCATTGTCGCGTACGTCGGAGGCAAGTTCGCGCAGGCATTTCCCGGTCTGACGGAATTGCGGTACGCCGGTATGTTTGGAATGGGGTCGATCGAATCGGTTCGCGTTACCGTCCAGCAGGGCGGCGGAGTTGCTTTCCGGTACATGCTTGGCGTTAAGAGCGGCATTCTCGAATCGTCGGTTTCTAAAGTCGTGCACGGCACGCCGATACAAACGGTGCAGTGTCCGGTCGAAGATTGGCTGCAGTCACTTTACGACGATATTAGCGAACAGGCCCGGCATCATGCAGAGATGCGAAGCGCTCTCGCCCGGCTGCTACAGTAAGGAGACAAGATGAAATTTTTCGGCGGCGGACAACAAGACACGCAGTATCAAACGACGGACAAAGGCGTTCCCTTAGACGCTATCAAGCGCCTCAAACGAATGGCCGGCGAAGGGGGCGCGCCGCTATTTACAAGCGATCTCTCCGTAAGCGAATTCTGTCTTCTCGCCCAGATGGAAATGCAGCCGCTCGGCCTGGTTATGGGGTCGTCCATCTATCACATCGGATGGCAGATGCCGGCGGGGTTCTTTCGAAGTCAAGAGTTGGGAACGCTTACCCAAGCGTTGTATGAAGCGCGGGAACTTTCGATTCGGCGCTTGGAAGAAGAAGCTCTGACGCTCGGCGCCGACGGAGTCGTTGCAGTGCGTCTCATCATCAAGCCTTTCTTGGAACCGAATTGCATTGAAGTCGTCGCAATCGGCACGGCCGTAAAGGCACCGCCGGGGGAGGAGCATCGACGGGCCGACGCGCTGCCGTTCACCTGCGATCTGTCGGTACAAGACATCTACCAGCTTTACCAGACCGGCTACGTGCCTTCGGAATTGGTCATCGGCAACTGCGTGTATCATATCCGCCATCAAGGCATGATGCAGCAGTTCGCAAATGTCGGACAAAATGTCGAGCTCGATAACTTTACGCAGGGCTTTTACGAAGCGCGGGAGCTCGCAATGGGACGCATGCAGGCCGAGGCGGAACGCAACCTTGCCAATGGAATCGTCGGCGTCACCATTACAGAACAATCGTTCAATGGCTGGAATCCCAATGTGATCGAGTTCCTCGCGATCGGGACGTCAATCGTGCGGCGCAAAGGCTTCGACCACACGGTGAAACCGCCGGCTCCGACGTTGACCTTAGGCCTAAACGGCTAGCACGATCTCGGCCTACCCGTTACGGGTGGCGTACTTAACTACACGCTTTATGTCACGGGCGGCAACAAGAAACGGGGGCCATAAAAGGCATTGTGTATGTAGCAGGCGGTGCGAACGGTAACACGCTCACGAGCAACGCCGAAGGGTTCGAACTTTAGGCATGGATCTTTCCCGTATAGATGTCGTGTAGCAGAGGCGAAAGTTCAACTCCGGCCGGTAAAACGTAGCCGGGCGGTGGAACGGGAATCGGTAAAACGTGGACGCGGTCGAGCGGAAGCATGGCGTCGCGATCCTTCGGATAGCAGATCGGCCATGGGATGTTTCCCGCATCCGTTCCGCCGCTGCTGAACTGTGCATCGTAGTGCACGTAGTAACAATGCATCGTATTCGTGGCAAATTTACTGAGCACGCGAAGTACTGCGGCGATGCGGTTCTCGCGGTCGCGTCCCGAGAGGTCCATGTACGAACGCTGATACGATGCCGGCGGCCGCGGTGCGATCGTCGCAATGCTGAGCGGATTGTTGCTCGCGTGCAAAGCTCGCGATTCGCGAGCAAATTCCCGCTCTTGAGCGGCGAGGGTCTGCGCGAGCGTCGCCGGTTTGGGGGCGACGGGCGGTTGCGGCTCGGCGTTTTCTTCTTCGCGCGCGATCTCGCGCCGGTGTGCCGGGGGTCGCCGTTTCGCGGCTTCCCGTACCTGCGCACTCGAAGGCGCGGGGGCGCTTCGCGCAGGTTCGCGCTGTGGTTGAGGGATCGTTCGGTGCTCGATGCGTACGGACGTTGAAGCGACGAGCAACTTCTCGCGCTCGTTCGGCTGCACCAGATGGACGGGCGCTCCCGCGAAGTCTGTCGCCGCAATCCATAGAAACAGATTGAGGATCGCCGAAGCAGCGAGCGCCCAAAGAAGTCGTACGCGCTCGCCTCGCGACGTTTCTCCGGATTCGGTAATCATCGGAACCTATCGCGAACGATAGTGCACGCCCGCCTCCTCGAGGATCGCGCGGCCATTTCCTTTCAAAATATAATCGGCGAAACGTTGCGCTGCATGGGGATGCGGCGCTTGTTTCATTACTGCGATCGTATACGTTATCTCATGCGAGAGAGCGGCCTTGCCCGGAAGTGGAATTGCACGAATTTTGCGGGCGACCGACTCCGTCGAATAGAGAAAACCGACGTCAGCATCGCCCGTTTCTATACGGACGAGAAGGGTTTCTTCGGGAACGATCTGTGCGGGATTGTCGTCGTTTCCTAGGATCGCGCGAACCGTTTCGTCGTTTGCCAGGAGATGCATCGCCTCAATCGTTCGCAAGCCCTTGGGATCGACGTGCGGATCGGTTCGCACGATCCGAAGCCCCGGACTGCGAAGCGCGTCGATCAGCGGCATTCTTCCCGCCGCGACGGCTTCAAAGAGGGCGCGGTGAGGGGATTTAGCCGAATAGCCGAGCACCATGGACGCACTTCCAAATGTCGTCGAGCGAGCCACCAAATTGCGCTTCGCCAAATTATCGACAAGGCTCGAATCCGCGCTGATAAAGATATCGGGATGACTGAGGCCCGCGCCGATAAGGTTTGCGAGCGCTCTGCTGCCCATCGGCTCGCCGGAAAATCGAATGTTCTCGTCGCGCAAAAGCGCCTCTGCGATGGGTCCTTCCATCGATGTGACGAGCGAGCCCGCGTAAAGAACGGATACCGGCTGCGCGGCCGGTGAGACGGCCAACGTGGCGAGGATGCAAGCAAGTAAGGAGATGAAACGCATCGACGCGGGAAGTTCGCGGGAAGAAGAACGGCTCCGCCAGGAGCGAACGTGTCGATCTTAAGGAAGCCGCGAGGAGAGCATTGCGTTGTCACGACCAAACGACGATCGAGAGTTCGATGATCCGGATCGCACGAATGCCCGTCTGATCGGTGCGCTGGTATGGATCGGCGTTGCCGGTCTTGGAGCGGCGGTTGCCTTCACGGTCGTACGGCTGCTGGTGAATCGCCGGCCTTCAGATCCCACGACGCAGCGAATTCAAACGCTCATAGACGAGGCAAACCGGCTCCTCAAGACGCTTGACGAACAACGACATACGGCCTAGCAAACCTGCGTCCCCGCTCGCGCGGCTCACCGTCGGAGCGGAACACGACATCGTTTTCACCGATCTGCTCGCAAACGGTCAAGCCGTCGGTCGCGCCGGAGGTCTCGTCGTTTTCTGTTTCGGTCCGCTGCCGCACGAAAAAGCCCGCGTGCGGATTACGTCGGTCAAACAAAAATACTCGGTGGCTCAGATGTTGCAGCTCATCTCGCAATCGCCGCAGCGCGCCGTTCCGTTCTGTCCGGTTTTCGGCACGTGCGGTGGGTGCCAAGTCCAGCATCTCAGCTACGATGGGCAATTGACGTGGAAGACGGGCATCGTTCGCAGCGCGCTCGAACGCATCGGCGGCTTTCGCGATGCGGCCGTTCGCGGTACCGTCGGAACGATTCATCCCCGAGCTTATCGCAATAAGATGTCGCTGGTCGTGGAATCCCGAGGCGCAGAGATATCGATCGGATTTTACAAGCAGCGTTCGCACGATATCGTTGCAATCGACGGATGTCCGATCGTCGCGCCGCAGCTGGACCGCTACATCGGCCGGCTCAACGCAGCTCGAAAAAAACCGGAAACGGCCGCAGCATTCCTGGTCGCCCGCCACATCGTTTCGCGAAGTGCGCGCGCTACGGGAGAAGCCGTCGTTACCGTAACGACGGCGCAGCTTTCGCGCGAAGTGGAAAGCAGCGGCACCGCACTCCTTGCGCAACTGCCTGGAGCCGTCGGGCTTACGAATTCGTACGAGCTTTCCGGCGCCAATGCTATCGTCGGACGCCGGCATCGGTTGATATTCGGCCGCAGCGAGATCGAGGAGACGGTCGCCGGAGTTCGCTACCGCGTCTCCGCTTCGTCGTTTTTTCAAGTCAACGTTGAAATTCTCGGGCGCATATTCGCATTTCTACGGCGGGGCTTGGACGTTGCGCGCAAGGTCGTAGACCTGTACTGCGGTTCCGGCACGTTCGCCCTGTTTTTTGCAACATTAAAATGCGACGTTTACGGCATTGAAGAAAACCCACAGGCGATCGACGAAGCGCGAGATAATGCGGCGCTCAACGGATTAGAGGACCGCGTGCGCTTCCGGGCGGGCCGTGTCGAAGATATCGTTAGAACGGCGGAGGGATCCGCCGCTCTGAAGGACGCCGAGATTGCGTTTCTGGATCCGCCGCGCAAGGGCTGCGATGAAGTGACGCTGCAAGCGATCGCCGATGCAGGAACGCCGTACGTTTGGTATCTTTCCTGCGACCCTGCAACGCTCGCCCGGGATTTAAAGTACCTTGCCGCCAATGGTTACCGTCTCGGCGTCGTACAACCGTTCGACATGTTTCCGCAGACGGGGCATGTCGAGACGCTCGTAACGCTGTACCGAGAAAATCGAATTCCACGCGAGTCTCTACGCGACGCATTTCTCGACGCGCCGGAACCCGCATGGCCGGACGATGAATTTGCACGCGATCGACGGGAGTACCCCGATTTTGTCATCCGAGAAGATTGACGTCCGCTACGTAGCCAAACTCGCGCGCATCGCGCTCACGGAAGATGAAGTGGAGCGCTTCGGCGCACAGCTTAGCGATCTGCTCGAACACGTGGATGCACTAGCGAAACTCGACGTGTCGCAGATCGCTGCGACCGCGCAGGTGGTAGAATCGCGTAATATCGACCGCGAGGATGCCGTGCGACCTTGTCTGGAACGGGAGACCGTCCTGGCAGAAGCGCCTGCGCGCCAAGGCGCCTTTTTTCGCGTTCCGCGAATCATCGCCGAATAGGGGGCATGGTGGCAGAGGAACTCTTCGAACGAAGCGCAGCGCGCATTGCGCGCGACGTTAACGCCGGCATCCTAAACGCGAGCGATGTCACGGAGGCCGCGCTAGCGCGCATCGATGCCGTGGACGGCGATGTCGGAGCATATCTCACGACGCTGCACGACATCGCTCGAGGGGCAGCGATGCAGGTGGACAAGCGCATCAAGGACGGCGAACGATTATCCCTTGCGGGCGTTCCTCTGGCGGTAAAAGACAACATGTGCCTTGCGGGAACGCGCACGACGTGCGGCAGCAAGATATTGGAACATTGGCAAGCGCCGTACACCGCGACCGCCGTACGGCGTTTGCTCGATGCGGGCTGCATCCCGGTCGGAAAAGCGAACATGGATGAGTTTGCGATGGGCAGTTCGTGTGAAAACTCTTCGCTCGGAGTAACGCGCAACCCATACGACCTCACGCGCGTTCCCGGCGGTTCGAGCGGCGGCTCAGCAGCGGCCGCTGCAGCGTATGAAGCGGCGATCGCGATGGGGAGCGATACCGGCGGTTCTATCCGCGAGCCCGCTGCGTTTTGCAATCTCGTCGGCTTCAAGCCGACGTACGGACGGATCTCGCGGTACGGATTAATCGCCTTCGCCTCAAGCTTGGATCAGATCGGCCCCCTCGCACGAACCGTTGAAGACGCGGCGATGGCCTACGATGCAATGGCAGGATGGGACCCGATGGACTCGACATCGATCGACCGCGAAGTGGAGCCCGCGGCCCAGAGTCTGCGTTCTGACCTCGCCGGATTGAGAATCGGCATCGTGCGCGAGTTCGATACGGCCGCGCTCGGGCGAGAAGTCGACGCGGCATACGATGCGGCCTTCGACGATCTTCGCGCGCTCGGAGCGGAGATCGTCGAGGTTTCACTGCCGACGGCCGACTACGGCATAGCAACGTATTATCTGATCGCTCCTGCGGAATGTTCGTCGAACCTTTCGCGATTCGACGGCGTTCGCTACGGTATGCGAGTCGACGGAGCCAACGTGCACGATATGTATGAGAAGACCCGGGCAGCCGGTTTCGGTCCTGAAGTCAAGCGCCGAATCCTGATTGGAACGTACGCGCTCTCGAGCGGTTACTACGATGCGTACTACGTGCGCGCGCAAAAGGTGCGAACCCTGATCGCAAACGACTTCGCTCGCGCATTCACAGCGTGCGATCTGATCGCATGCCCCGCGGCGAGCGCGCCCGCATTTCAGTTCAATGCAAAAAGCGATCCGTACAGCATGTACTTGATGGATTACTATACGATTCCGATGTCGCTTGCCGGATTGCCGGCGCTCTCCGTTCCCTGCGGCTGGGTAACGCCGGCGGGCGGAGATCGCCCCATGCCGATCGGCCTGCAGTTATCGGCTCCGTTATTCCAAGAGCGATTGCTTTTGGGCGCAGCGCATGCCTACGAGATGCGCACCAAGCACGCGCTGAAACATCCGGTAGCGGTGAGCGGGCGTGCGAAGGAAGTACAGCGTTGAGTCACTACGAACCCGTGATCGGCATCGAGTGCCACGTCGAACTCAAGACAAAAACAAAAATGTTTTGCGGCTGTCCGAACGAATTCGGCGGCGAGCCGAACACCAAGGTATGTCCCGTCTGTCTCGCATTGCCCGGCGCGCTTCCCGTCGTAAATTCCGTTGCGATCGAACACATGATTCGCGCCGGACTGGCGTTCGACGCCGACATCCCGGAGTTCTCGAAGTTCGATCGCAAGAATTATTTTTATCCCGACATGCCCAAAGACTATCAGATCTCGCAATACGACATGCCGCTCACGCAAGGCGGCGTCGTGCGTTATTGGTTAGAGGACGGCACGATGAAAGAATGCCGGCTCACCCGTATCCATTTGGAAGAGGACACCGGTAAATCGACTCATGCCGGCTCCGGTGACGGTCGAATCGCGGGGAGCACCTATTCGCTTGTCGATTTCAATCGCGCAGGGGTTCCGTTGATGGAATGCGTCTCCGAGCCCGACATCCGTAGCGCCGAGGAAGCCGTCGGTTTTCTGGAATCCCTTCGCCGCACGCTGCTTACCCTCGGCGTTAGCGACGTAAAGATGGAGGAAGGCTCCCTGCGCTGCGATGCAAACGTCTCGCTTCGGCCGGCTGGAGCGACGGAATACGGAACGAAGACCGAGATTAAGAACATGAACTCGTTTCGCTCCGTGCATCGTGCAATCCGCAGCGAGATCGAGCGGCAGACGGCGGCGCTCGAACGAGGCGAACGCATCGTACAAGAGACGCGCGGCTGGGACGAAATCAACGGAACCACGCATTCCATGCGCAGCAAGGAACAGGCCCACGACTACCGCTATTTCCCCGATCCAGATCTCGTGCCGATCGAGGTGTCGCGCGCAATGGTCGATCGCATCCGCAACGGGCTGCCGCAACTGCCGACTCAGCGCTTCGCACGCTATACCGCGGAATTCGAACTCGGCGTGAGTCAAGCAACGCAGCTGATCGACAATCCGCGGCTTGCCGAATTTTTCGACGAAGTGACGAAGGCCAGCGGCAACCCAGCGCAATCCACCAATTTCGTTCTCGGCGATCTTTCACGTCTGGCAAACGAAAGCGACGTTTCGCTCCACGATTCACCCGTCACCCCGGCGCATCTCGCGGAACTCATCGCGCTCGTGGAAGCAAACACCATCAACTCGAAGATCGCTAAAGCGTTGCTGCAGCGCATGTGGAACGGCGACGGTTCGCCGAAATCGCTCGTGGAACGCGAAGGTCTCGCACAGACGAGCGATCCTGCCGCAATCGAGCGTTTCGTTGATGACGTCCTCGCGGCAAATGCGAAGAGCGTAGCCGACTACAAGGCGGGGAAAACAAATGTCATGGGCTTCCTTGTCGGACAAGTCATGAAGACGTCTCGCGGCAAAGCGGACCCTTCGCTCGTGAACCAATTGGTTCGGGCTCGGTTGGAGGCGTAAACGTTCGGCGCCGGGCCTACGTCCTTCGCCGGGACGCTTGCCTCGCGCATCGTGCGCGAGGACGCGCTCGACTTCCGCGCTCCTCCCGCCATCCTGGCTCCGGAGCGCTCCAGACGCCCGGCGAAGGACGTAGGCCCGGCGCCGAACGTTTACGAAAAACATGAACGCGAGTCAATTAGCGGATGCACGTACGCTTGAGGCGCTAGATTTCGATAGCGTGCGCGTTCGCGTCGTTTCGGCAACTCGCACGCAACGTGGTAGAGCGCGCGCGACGGAACTGTTTCCGTCGACCGATTTCGACGAGGTTCGACTGCAGCAATCGCGCACAAAAGCAATTCGCGGACTGGTCGCTGCTCGCGATCTGCACGTCCTTGCGGCGGTCGATACGGCGGACCTGACGCAAGCGGCTGCGCTCGGGCGCATCCTCGGCCCAACGGAGCTTCGCGCCGTTGCGGATGCGATATCGTCGGCCGCAGCATCGTACAACGCGCTGCAGGAAGCAAAAGACGGGTCCATTGCTGACATCACCGCTGCGTATACGTCGCTGCGCGATCTGCAGCGTTCCTTAACCGATGCAATCGACGAGCGCGGTGTTGTCATGGATTGCGCTTCGCCTGCGCTTGCTCGACTCCGCAAGGGGTTGCTTCAGGCGCAGAACGATGCTCGGGATCGCGTCTCCGCGATGGTCCGGTCCGCCAAGTATGCCAATGCGATTCAGGATGCCGTCGTTACGGTGCGCGACGGACGGTTCGTTATTCCGATCAAAGCGGAATTTTCGGGTGAGTTTCCAGGAATCGTTCACGATACCAGTTCGTCGGGTCAGACCCTCTTTGTTGAACCGTTGGCAGCGCTGGAAACCAACAATCGCATCCGAACGCTTCGGTTAGAAGAAGAACGTGAAGTGCAGCGGGTGCTCGAAGCGCTTTCGCGTAACGTGGGCGCGCAAAACGCCGCTATCGAAGCCAATATCGAGATGTTGGCAGAAGTCGACTTGCTGGTTGCTAAGGCAAATGTTGCTCGTTCCATGGATGCGATCGCTCCGGAACTCAGCGACGATGCGATCGTTCAGATCGAGCGCGGACGTCACCCCTTGCTTGGCGATCGTGCGGTTCCGCAGACGATTCCGCTTGACGGCGGCACGCGGTTGCTCGTGGTCAGCGGGCCCAACATGGGCGGCAAAACGGTCGCGCTCAAGCTCGTCGGTCTTTTCGTCGTGATGACGTATTGCGGTATGCAGATACCGGCCTCGAGCGGAACGCGGGTAGGGCGTTTTTCGCTCGTGGTCGCCGATGTCGGCGACGAGCAGTCTATTGCGGCGAACGCATCAACGTTTTCCGCGCATTTGGAGCGGATGCGCGACATCTTTGGGAGCGCGACTGATAGAACGCTCGTGCTGGTTGACGAAATCGGCGGCGGCACGGAGCCCGGGGCGGGTGCTGCGCTTGCCGTTGCGATGCTGGAACGTTTGCTTCAAATTGGCGCGTGCGGCATCGTTACGACCCATGCGACCGAACTAAAACTCTTTGCAGCGGCTTGGGCCGGCGTCGCCAACGCGAGCGTGCGGTTCGATCCTCGGACGTTCCGGCCGACCTATCAGCTCGATGTCGGAGCGCCCGGACAGTCGCTCGCATTTCCGCTTGCGCGCGCGCTTGGGATCGACTCAGCAGTCGTCGAGCGCGCGGAAGCGCTGCTCGAGCGCCGGGAGCGGGATTACGAATCGGCCCTCGCCGAACTTTCGCTACGCGCCTCGCAGATTGAAACCGAGCGCGAGGCGCTTTCGCACGAGCGCACCCTACTCGCGCGCGAACGCGAGTCCGCAAACCGGCTTCGAGATACGCTCGATGCGGAACGCCAGTTGTTTGCCGATCGCGCTGAGGCACGCATGCAGCAAGGTTTGCGAGATTTTACGGCGGAACTCCAGCGCCGCGCCGCTGCGCTCGCTGCGACGAAGCCAAGAGTAACGTCGGCTCAAAGCGATCTGCTTTCACGAAATCTGGAGGCACTGCGGGGCGATCTCGGGATACGCGAGCGCCAAACCCAAACGAACGCCGACGACGGAATTTTTCGCGCCAACGACCGGGTCCGGATACACTCGCTACGGCAAGACGGTACGGTCGTAGAGGATTACGGCGATACGCTGCTGATTTCCATCGGCGCGATGAAGACGGTAGTAAAAAGAAGCGATATCGAACGCCGCGGTAAGAATGCCGCAGAAAAGCGTGAAGCGCGTTTGGTTCGGCGAGACCCGCAGGGCGAAAAAGAAGACGGATTCGATTCCTCGGTCAGCAGCGAAGCGGCCAAGTTTGAAGCCGCCGGACGATCGACGATCGAACTCGACGTGCGCGGCAAGCGCTTTGCCGAAGCGGAACCGATCGTCGAGCGTTGGATCGACGAAGCGTTGCTTGCCGGAAACACGCCGTTGCGACTCATTCACGGTAAGGGAACCGGTCTGCTCGGCCGTGGCCTCCAAGAATCGCTGCGCGCACATCCATCGGTGCAAAGTATCCGCTACGGGCATGAAGACGAGGGCTCTGCAGGCGTCACGATAATTGAGCTGCGATGAAGCGGCCATCACATTTTGCCGACGCCGAGTTTTTGCTCGACGGTTTCGATCACGTCGAGACCATCGCTGATTTCCACGAACGGCTTCAGCTCGGAATCCCGCTTAAAGTCAAGCTCGGCATCGATCCGACGAGTCCGGACCTGCATTTGGGATTCATGGTCGTTCTCAATAAACTCGCGCGTTTTGCCTCTGCCGGACACGCGGTAACGCTCATCATCGGAGACTTTACTGCCGCGATCGGCGATCCGAGCGGCCGTAATGCCATGCGGCCGCCGTTATCGCGCGAACAGATTGAAAGCAACATGCAGACGTATCGAGAGCAAGCCGGCAAAATTCTCGATCTCGAGCGCGTCGCAATTCGTTACAATTCCGAATGGCTCGGAGGGCTGACTTTCGCCGACATCGTGCGTCTCGTTTCGCATGCAACCGTCGCGCAGATGCTCGAACGCAACGATTTTTCCAAACGATATGCGCAGGGGACGCCGATCTCGCTGCACGAGTTGCTCTATCCAGTTGCGCAGGCCTATGACTCGATCGCCGTGCAATCCGATGTAGAGCTTGGTGGGACCGATCAACTCTTCAACTTGCTCCTGGGACGGCAGTATCAGCGCGATTACGGACAGCGTCCCCAAATTTGCGCGACCGTGCCTTTGCTCGTGGGCCTCGACGGTGTAAAAAAAATGAGCAAGTCGACCGGAAACTATGTTGGAATAGCGGAGGACGCGCAGACGCAGTTCGGCAAGTTGATGTCCATTTCGGACGCGCTGATGCCGCCGTATGCGCGGTTCGCCGCCTTTCGTTCGCAGGCGGAAACCGACGCGCTTTCCGCAGCGTTGCTCGGCGGAAAAGCCAATCCAATGGAGTCGAAAAAGGCGCTCGCGCAGGAGATTGTCGCGCGATACCACGGCGAAGATGCAGCGCGCGCAGCGCGGGAATTCTTTGAGCGCACCGTCCAACGCAGGGAGATTCCGGAGGCCGATATTCCGGAGATCCCCCTCGGAGAGTCGTCGCGCGTGGCGGACGTGATGGTGAAAGCCGGCTTTGCGACGAGTAAACGCGCTGCCGAGCGACTTATCTCCGGGAACGGCGTTAAGGTGGATGGTATAGTCGTTGTCGATTCAAGGGCGCCGTGGAGTTCTTCCGTACCGGCGGTGCTATCGGTAGGATCTCGAAAGTTCGTCCGCGTTCTTCCGAACGAAAGGTAGCCATGGAACAGCAAGAACCTGTTACGTACACACCCGTGCCTCCGATCGAGGGCCGTAAATTTGTCTGCAAGCGCTGCTCGCGGACCTATGCGTATCCGCAGGCCGGCGAACGTCCGATACGATGCGAGTGCGGCTGGTGGTACTACAACGATGGTGCGGCTATTCGCGAAGCCTATTGGCAGCGTATCGAACCATACCGTATGCCGCCTGCTCTCCAGCGTCTCTTTCATACGTAGCCACGGTAAGGATTAGTCACTCGCGTTTCGTAGCGCAGTCTTCTGCTAGGCCGAGCACTTCATTGGAGGTGAAAACGAATACGCGTTTGCAGAACTCGCAGGTCGCTTCGGCTTCATTGCGCTCCGCTGCGAGTCGCCGAAGCTCCTGCGCACCCATGGCAACGAGCGCAATTTCGACTTTCTGTTTCGAACACAAACATCCGAAGCGCACCTCGATGCTGCGATGAGAGCGCAGCTCCAGCGCCCCTGCAAGTGCGTGGAGCAGCGCGTGAGCGTCGGCGCCTTCGTTGATAAGGGTGGTAATCGGCGGCATTGCGAGGGCTCGCTCTTCCAGCGTAGCAATCGCCTTTTCGTCCGCACCCGGCATTATTTGTGCCAAAACACCGCCCGACGCACGTACGCCGTGAGGACTCGCCAGTACCCCAAGCGCGACGATGCTCGGAATCTGCTCGGATTTTACGAGATACGCGGCCAGATCTTCGGCAATTTCGCCCGAATATAAGGGAACTACGCCGACATACGGCTGGCCGACTTCGTACGATTTCGTAACGTGCAGCGAACCGGCGCCCACGGACCCCGCGACGTCGAACTTTCCACGCTCATTGAGCGGAATATCGACGTGGGGATTGCCGGCGTATCCGCGGGCGGCAAGCACGTCCGGCTCCGCTAGCCACGTGTCTGCCGCGACCGAGCCGATCGGCCCTTCGCCGGATATCTGCAAGCTTATTCTCTCGCGGCCGTTCAAAGCCGATCCGAATAAAACGGCACCCGTCGCCAACCGGCCGGTTGTAGCCGTCGCCGTTGGAGACATATCGTGGCGATCGCGTATTTCTCGCGTAAGGTCTGTCGTCACCGCCGCAACGATGACGATTCCGGCCTCCGGCGCCGAAGCGCTGATCAGCATGTCGGGCATACTCGCCTCTGTAGCGAAGGCTGCCGCATATCCTTCAAGAACTAGCGACGGCATGCGTGTTTTAGTGATACACGGGCCCAGCTTGAATCTACTCGGAGAACGTCAGCCGGAGATATATGGAACGCAGACCTTATCGGAAATGAATGAATTTATCGTCAGCAGCGTTCGCGACGCGGGAATCAAAGTCGACTTCGTTCAGCATAATGACGAGGGGTCCATCATTGCCGCGATTCACGACGCGCGGCGAACGCACGATGCGATCGTTATTAACCCCGGCGCGTACTCGCACTATTCCTATGCGATTGCCGATGCCATTGCTGCGGTTCATATCCCAGTAGCCGAAGCGCATCTTTCAAATATTGCTGCAAGGGAATTGCATCGTCGTTCGAGCGTTACGGCTTCGGCATGCGTGGGAAGCGTGTCCGGCTTCGGCGCCCGTTCCTACGTTGTCGCGATCAACGCGATCGCGCAGTCGTTCTAAGCCGAGTGCTACGGCGGTTGAAGGAGCGACTTCGCGCGATGCGTATACTGTAACCCTGTCTTTTTGTGGGAGATGCAGGTTGACAAAGAGCGATCTGGTTGACGCGGTGGCCGGCGAAGCGCATCTGCCGAAGCGCCAAATAAATCAGATCGTCGATTTGATCTTCGAAGAAATCAAAACCGCTTTGCAAAATGGCGACCGCGTAGCCTTGATTCCGTTCGGAAGCTTCGTCGTGCGGGCTCGTGCGGCGCGAGAAGGACGCAATCCGAAAACCGGCGATACGATTAAAATCGCCGCGCGGAAGATCCCTGCGTTCGTAGCAGGCAAATCATTGCGAGACGCGGTGACGGACGCGCCGAACGGCAAGCGTCGGCAGCTGAAATCTGCACCCGCGCACGAAGATATAAAGAAGAAAATAGAGCGCTTATAAGAAAGATACTTCGCAGCTTCGGGCTGTAGCGAAGCTTGGTTATCGCGCTACACTGGGGGTGTAGAGATCGCTGGTTCGAATCCAGTCAGCCCGACCAAACGTAAAAACCCGAAGCGCGTGCATCGGGTTTTATTGCTGTCAAAACCGCGGGCAGACGCGCTTGCGGCGGCGGCGACCGGTTGTTCTATCCCGCTGACGTGCCGTTGCTTCGCCTATCATCCAGATTCCCCGGTACGGCAAGCGAGCCCTTGATTGTAATACTTTGGTTTAGCTGCCGCAAAGGAATAGCAAAGGTCTAGCCGAATGCCTGCTTCCAAGGACGCCGTCGTCGCCTTTTGAGCGATGCCGGTTTGGTCATGAGGACCACTTGATAATCTCGCTGGTGGAGGTATATCCCTTGCTACATCTTCTCATCATAATGGCTCTTATCGCATCGTTTTCCAACTGTGGAAGCGCGGGCGGCAAGTAACTTCAAGCTCTAAACTGAAGCGAGCAACCTACCGATAGGGCTAAAAGCAGGCATCATTTGATGTCCCGCTTTTAGCTCATTTCGGGGAGCCCGCTCTGTCTGCAGAACGCGTCGTTCACCTAGCTCCGAAATTGCAGCCGTTTACTATAGCGGTTGCCAATTTTGCTCTTGCCCGCAACGTTGAGTGCATCTCCGCTTTGCATTCGCATACAACGTTCGAGGCTTGCGTATTACGTACGCGAGCGCTGTTGCGCCTTCGTCGCTTGCCCGAAGCAGAAGCAGCCATTCGTGCCGCCGGTAAAATGGCATCGTGCGACTTAGAAGCGGCACTCTACTATAC
>JALYTY010000028.1 GCA_030854045.1 Vulcanimicrobiota bacterium
GTGGTGCGCGAGCTCGTCGGGCACGGCATCGGCACGGCGATGCACGAAGAGCCGCACGTACCTAACTATGGGACCGCCGGCGCGGGTATGCTCCTGCGCCCGGGCCTCGTTTTGGCCATCGAACCGATGATCACCGAAGGCGACCACCGGGTGGAAATCCTCAAGGACGGCTGGACAGTCGTAACGGCAGATGGTAAACTCGCAGCGCACTTCGAGCATACGATCGCGGTCACCGAAGACGGTCCGAAGATTCTCACGCTGCGCTCCTTCGGTGAGCATCCCGACGTAGCGCTCTACCGCCCGAAAGAAGAAGCGGTTGCTTAAAAAGAAGCGGCCAGCCGACTGCGATCGCGCAAAGAATAGGAAGAGGAAATGAAAGTTCGTCCGTCTGTAAAGAAGATCTGCGAAAGCTGCAAGGTGATTCGTCGCGAAGGCAAAGTACGCGTTATCTGCGACGTGAATCCGAAGCATAAGCAGGTTCAAGGTTAGCTAGATTCGGCCGCTCCGAATCCATGGCGTCTTTGGGCTCCGCCCAAAGGCGCGGCGCGGCGGCGAAAGCGCCGACCGCTCGAAGTGACAGTAAGTAAGGGAAAGCTAGACTATATATGGCTCGTATCTCCGGTATCGATCTTCCGCGCGAGAAACGCATCGAAATTGCGCTGCAGTACATCTACGGCATCGGTGCCACGACGGCCCAAAAGCTGCTGGAACGCACGGCAATTTCGCCCAACCTTCGCGTTAAGGAAATGACGGAGGACGACGAAAAAAAGATCCGCGACGCGATCGATCAACTGCAGTTGCGGGTGGAAGGTGACCTCCGCCGCGAAGTGCAGGGCAATATCAAGCGTTTGATGGATATCGGCTGCTACCGCGGACTGCGCCATCGTCGCGGTCTCCCGGTACGCGGGCAGCGGACTAAAACCAACGCGCGCACGCGCAAAGGTCCCAAGCGCACCGTCGCCGGCAAGAAGAAGGTCACCAAGAAATAGGACGCTCGGGCCCGGCAGATTGCCGGGCCCGAAACATTTGTGATTTACGTCGGCACGTGCGGATACGCATACAAAGACTGGATTGGACCGTTCTACCCGGCGCGCACCCGAATGGGTGAAATGCTTGGATACTACGCGCGTCGTTTTCCGGCGGTCGAAATCGACACCAGCTACTACGGCATTCCGACACGCCAAACGATCGCTTCGATGGATGCGCGATCCCCGCAGGAGTTTCGCTTTACTTTCAAAGCGCCGCGGACGGTGACGCATCACGCCGAGAAGTCGAAACCGGTGGCTCGCGAAGCGCTTGAATTGCGGCACGTTCTCGAGCCGCTTCGCGCGCGCGGCAAACTCGCTTGCGTGCTGGCGCAGTTTCCCAACGGATTCAAGGTTGACGCCAGTAACGAAGATTACGTGCGCAGGGTCGTTGAGGCTTTTGAGGGAGTTCCGGTCGCGGTAGAGTTCCGGCATCGCGACTGGCAGCGCGCGGAAACGCTCGCGCTCTTGAGCGACATCCACGCCGCGAACGTCAACGTCGATCTTCCGCCGCTGGATGGCCTCCCTCTGGCATCATCGGATGCGACGGGAGCGGTCGGCTACGTTCGATTCCACGGCCGTAACGCCGAGCGGTGGTGGACAGGAACTAACGTGACGCGGTACGCCTATTCGTATTCGACGGCGGAGTTGTCGCCGTGGTGCGATCGCATCGCCGAAATTGAAGCGCAGGTCGAAGCAACATACGTGTTCTTCAACAATCACGCGCGCGGCAGCGCGGCCCGCAATGCCGAAACGCTCGAAGCGCTAATCGAGGAGCGATTCGGCGCAAGCGCCGGCGAAATCGTCGCACGAGCGCAAGGTGGCAATCCGCAGCAAGACATGCTGCCCGGCATGCCGGAGCGCGAGCGCGAATGAAAGCCGTCATAACCGCGGGGGGGCGAATTCACGGAAGCTATGCCGCCGAAGCGGCGACGCAGATCAAGGCCCTTGCGGTAACCCACGGCTCGACGATGCTCCAGCGTGCGATCGATGCACTGCGCGGATGCGGCGTTTCACGCATCGCAGTCGTCGGCGAGCCCCCGGTACGCGAAGCATGTGCGGGCAAAGTCGAGGCGTTTATCGATGCCGCGCGCTCCGGCTCGCAGAACGTCTGCAGAGCGCTACGCGCGTGGCCCGAGGACGGCGAGCCGCTGCTTTATCTCACGAGCGACATGCCCTATATTTCCGCGCAGGCGCTCGGCGCGTTCTTGAAACGAACGTCCGTAAACGCCTTGTCCATGCCGGTCGCGGAATACGCGCAGTTTTGCGAGCGGTTTCCCGGCGCTCCGCCCTTTGGTATAGATCTAGGAGGCGAACGGATCGTTAACGGCGGCGCCTTTCACATACCGGCCGGCAGCGCAGAACGGCTGGCATCATTTGCCGCAGCGTTTTTTGACGCGCGAAAAGCGCCCTGGCGCATGGCCTCGATTGCGGGCGCGCCGCTGCTCCTCCGTTTCGCCGTAAAGCGCTTGCGGATCGCCGACATTGAAGCGCGTGCGTGCCGAGTGCTCAACGTTGCGGCATCTGCTATTCGCAACGCACCTCCGGAGCTATGCTACGACGCAGATACGGCCGATGAATTCCAATACGCGCGCGATCGCTGGTAAGCCGAACGCGCCGCTGCTCGCGGCGTATTGGTTCGGCATCCAACTGGTATGGGGTGCGGTGCTCGGCATCTCTCTGCAGGCACGCTGCGCGGCGCTCAGTGGAAATTCGGCGCTAGCTACGTTCGGCGAAATTTCGACGCTCGGGGCCTTTGCAGCGGCAGTCGTGCAGTTGGCCGTCGGTCCCTGGTCCGACGCGCTTCGGCGTCAGGGAAACAATCGGTCGTCGTTTTACATCGCGGGCGCCGTTGCAGGCGCAGTCGCGGTCGTCGCATTTTATGTAGCACCCGGGATCCCGGCGCTGACCGCGTCGTTCGTCGCGTTGCAGGTCGCGTTGAACGTCGCCATCGGACCGTATCAAGCGATTCTTCCCGATACGATCGGAAAGGCAGCGCTCGGTAAGGCTTCGGCATGGATGGCCGCGATGCAAAGCGGCGGCAATGCCGGCGGAGCGATCCTTGCGACGCTGCTCGGCAATCATCTGCCGCTCGGTGCGACGATCGCGGTCGCGCTTCTTGCAACCTGCACGCTTACGGTAGCGCACTTGCGCAGCGTTTCACTGCAGACGATGCCGGACCGAAAGAAGCTGGTCGTATCACGCACGCTCGTCGACCTTTTTATTTCACGGGCACTGATGTACGTCGGCTTCTACACGTTGCTCGGATATTTTTTCTTCTACGTGCGCGGAGCGTTACCGGCGCACGCCCCCATCGACGCAACGACGGCAAGCGGTATCGGGATTCTGCTTTTTACCCTCGCCGGGGCAGCCGGGGCCGTTGTCGCCGGCAAACCATCCGATCGCATCGACGAGCGTATTATCGTAACTGCCGGCGGCACCGTTATTGCGCTCGCCGTCATCGGGCTGGTCGTTAATTCGGCATGGATCTTTACCTTTGCAGCCATATCGGTGGCGGGAATCGGCTGGGGCATTTTCTTATGTGCGGATTGGGCATTCGCATGCCGATTGCTTCCGCCGAGCGCCTTGGCGACGACGATGGGTATCTGGAATGTCGCGGTAGTTGGCCCGCAGATGCTTGCGCCGCTCTTTACGACAATCGTGCTTTCGAGCACGCACGTCCTCGATTCGCCCGCGGGGCCGCATGTCGCCTTTGGGCTGGCGGCCTTTGAAATGCTGCTTTCGGTTGCTTGGATATGGCGTTTGCCGGGTTCAAAGTATGGGAAAGAGCTCCGAGGGTCCTGACCGCATGGGAACCGTTCAGGCGTACTGTGCGTTATGGACACGTGCATCGGTACTTACGCTGCACAAACAAGCAAAAACTAGGAGGCTATTTCGTGAAACGACTGAGCACCGGAGTCCTCATGGCGCTGTTTGCGTCAAGTGGGCTCACCGCGGTCGCAGCTCCGTCGGGATCGACGTTATCACAGAGCAACATTGGAAAAGCTGTGGTCGCACAATCCTCGACGAGCTCGATGCCGGCGGCGAACTTCGGAACTCCGCCGTCCGGCCAAATCCCGATTCTCTTCAACGACCACCATGTGTACAGCAAGCCCGACGTCCTTCGACAAGGTCGCGTTCTGGCTGCGCTCGTGCGCGGCGGAACCGTACTCATCCCATTGCGTTCGATGTTCGAACAAATGGGTGCATCGGTTTCGTACGATGCGGCAAGCAAAACCGTTTCGGTTAGCAAGCCGGGTTCCGAGGTGAAGGTTACCGTCGGAAAGCCTGAAGTAATGGTCAACGGCGAATCTCGTCCTTTGGACGTCGCGCCGATGATGTATCAAGGCACCATCCTCGTGCCGATCCGTGTAATTTCGGAAGGTATGGGAGCATACGTACAATGGGTTCCCGACAAACAGGTTGTCGTCGTGCGCTACGCGCCGGCCACGCCGCCGCCGTCTCCGGCCCCGGAGACACCGGCACCGTCGCCGTCCATCGCTCCGACGCCCACCCCGGCACCTGCCGCATCACCGTACAAAGACGTATTCCTCGCGGGCGATTACATTTTCTCGCCGAAGATCTACGACGAATTCAGCCCCGGTAACAAGGGCACGAAGTCGTACGCGGTCCGCGGCGCCGCCGAATTCGACCTCTTCAACCTTCCGTGGATGATTGAGGGCAACTACGAACAGTTCATGTATCCGCACAATTGCGCGGGCGTGGGCGATCCGCAGTGTTTGGTGACGACGATTGGTCAGACGGGCCAAACATCGGTCAATGCATTCCAAGCGACGGAACGCGACGTTGACGGCCGCTTCGGCCTCAAAGTCATAAATCCGCGCATCTACGTCGGTGTCGGCTACTTGTTCCGTTCGACCGACTACGGTTATCCCAGAGTAAAAGGCTTTGGTTACGGCGTAGAAAAGCTGCCCGATCTCAATCAACCGTTCTCCCTCTACGGCAGCGCGTACTACTATCCTAACGCGAAGGGCTCGTTTACCGACACCGGCGTGACGCCGAACGTCGATTACACCCTTGCGTATAACATCCTGAAGTATCAGGTAGGCGGAACGATCGCGTTCGGCAAGAGCCCGGTCTTCATCGACCTCGGTTACATGGGTCTCAATGGAAAAAACAAGACCAATGCGCCAGGCGATTTCTCTGAAAACGGCCCGTTTGTGGGTCTCGGTATCAAGTTCTAATCGGGAACTTGGGCTAACGGCAGCGCCCGGCGAGCAATCGCCGGGCGTTTTCAATGTAAGGGTCGCCGTTTTGCGAGGTACCGAATGACCCGATGCGACGATAACTCGATCGATGGTGCGGGATATCCCGCAGACCTTGAAAGCCGTGAAACGAGAGCGTTTCCCGATCGCGGAGACGGCTTCAGTCAATTTCCCCCGTGCGGATCGCGCCATGGACCACGCAGAGCGGCAGGTGGGGCGTTCGGAAGGCACCGCCGGCCCCCGCTTAACGTCGCCGTGTAGCGCCGACTATCTTTCTTACCGGCCATTAAGTTGTCGCGCCATTGAATATCATACCGGCGCCGTGGGCGGCACGTCGCACTAATACGCTCCCGTTGCTAATGGCTTTAACCGGGGGCCCGCTCGGCGCTCGATGAGGTTTGGCCGGCTCAAAGAGCCTAGCAAGAATCGCCTCCACCTTGCGGTCGATCCGCTCGGCTAGCTCAAACGGGTTGGTCCTTGCACGCTCCGCGAGCATCTCTGCTTGCTGCTCCGCCGGCAGCGCCCGCAGAGCGATGAGGCGGTCGAGCGGCGTTTGCGGCGTATCGTACACTTTGCGCACGCGACTGCCGATGCGTTGCTTTTCGAGAAGTTTTACGTTCGGTTGAAAATAATTCAAAAATATGCGCAGGTCGTTGGCGTAGAGTTCATTCATCGCATCGGCGACTGCCTGTGTTTCCAGGCGTTTCCAGCCAAATATCTTGCGCACGTGCGTCCAGTTCTTTTGTTCGACATGCGCGTTGTCGTTTTTCTTGTACGGCCGGCTGCGAGTGAACGCCAATTTAGGCTCGGTGTTACAGTAGCGTACGCAGTGGTGATTGATGAATTCGCTGCCGCTGTCCGAGTCGATGCCCAGCAGCGTGAACGGCAGCGACGCGCGAATGCCTTTAATCGCTTCGAGCGTGCGTTGTTGGCTTTTGCCGCAAAGGGCCCGCGTTTCGGTCCAAGCCGATGCAATGTCGGTCAGATTGAGCGAGTTAATGAATTCCCCGTTGCCGTCCCCACCGCAATGCGCAACCAAATCCAATTCGCTCCAGCCCGGTTCCTTTGCATCCCAGCGTTCGGCGCGTATCGGAATTTGATGTTTGAGCAGCGAGCCCGGACGCGTATGACCGTAGAGCCGGCGCCGAACCTCGCCGCGTTTGCCTTGCAGCAACCGATCGATGCTGCGCTCGCTGATGCGCCCGAGTGCCGTGCGCGTCTGCGAATCCATCGCGGTGCGCTGCTCAAGCCATGGCATCCACAGCGGCAGCATCGCCTTCACGCGCCTCGACCACGGATACCCAGCGGCCTCCCAGAGCGCGATCAAGGCAGCCCGAACACTAACACCATAGACCGCTCGTCGCACGCGTTTTTTTGCTGGCCGCGCCTCGCCATTGAGCAGCGCAATGGCATATTTGCGATGATATCCCGTCATCGTGACCACTTCGCTGAGCAGGAGCGACCTCTGGGCTGGAGCGCTTGCAGCATATCGGCACCGCATATCGAGCACGTATTCACGTCGGGCTTTCGGACTCATAGGTGGGCGTTCGCCCGCTAAGGCGGGTAAGATTTTATTTGGCGCGATGATCCCGGCCCGGGTAAGATCTAAGGTGGCGTGATTCGGTCGCTTGACCCGGGACGCCCCATACGGTAGACTCATCTCTTGGCGCTGCTCACCGTATGCAGCGCGCGCGGCTTCGTGCCTTCCGGATAGAAACCGGAGACCGACACACTCACCGAGTGCCGGTAGCAAGATCGGGCTTTCGTCGTTTTATAGCGAAGCGCGCCGGTCGAGGTGACGACACCCCGTCGTTCGGGGCTTTAGGATAAATCGACCGGAGACTGCATCAAGTTGGCTGCTAAGAAGCAAACAAAAACGCGCAAAAAGCGTGAAATTAAGAACGTAACGCAGGGCATCACGCACGTTCACGCCTCCTTCAACAACACGATCGTCACGATCGCCGATACGCACGGAAACGTCGTATCGTGGGCTTCCGCCGGCAACCTTGGCTTTAAGGGGTCGAAGAAGTCGACGCCGTTCGCCGCGCAGATGGCCGCGGAGTCGGCCGCGCGCAAAGCGATCGATCACGGTATGAAAAGCACGGAAGTAATGGTGAAGGGCCCGGGCGCCGGACGCGAGGCCGCAATTCGGTCGCTGCAGGCGGCCGGCTTAGAGATCACGATGATCAAAGACGTTACGCCGATCCCGCACAATGGTTGCCGGCCGCCGAAGCGCCGTCGCGTATAACAGAGGATAGAAGCAAGTATATGTCACGTTATATTGGCCCAGTGTGTCGTCTCTGCCGGCGGGAAACGGCATCGAGCAAGACGGGCGAAAAGATCAAACTTTTTCTGAAGGGCGACCGCTGTCTTTCACGCAAGTGCGCGGTCGAGCGCCGAGGTACGGCGCCGGGACAAAAAACGACCGGAAAGCAGCGCCAAAAGGTCTCCGAGTACGGACGCCAACTACGCGAAAAGCAAAAAATGCGCCGCTATTACGGCGTGCATGAAACGCAGTTCGAGAATTATTTCCGCGAGGCGGCGCGCGTTCCCGGCCAGACGGGGCGAACGTTTCTGCAACTGCTGGAACGCCGGCTGGACAACGTCATCTATCGTTTGAGCCTCGCGACGAGCCGGGCACAGGCGCGTCAGTTGGTAACCCACCGGCACTTTCGTCTGAATGGAAAAATCGTAAACATCCCTTCAATTGTCGTAAAGCCCGGCGACGTTATAACGATCGGCGAACGCAGCATTAAAGCGCCGGTCTTTGAGGCGAATCTCGAAGCCGCGCGGTCTCGTCGTCCTCCGGACTGGCTGGAATGGAACGAAACGGACAACTCCGGTAAGGTCGTACAGATTCCATCTCGCGAGCAGATCGATACGCCGGTAGACGAACAGCTCATCGTCGAATTTTACTCTCGCTAGGCTTTACGTCCCGCGGCTTCGCCGCTCGCCTCGCTCGGAACGGAAATTCTTATCGCGAATACTGTATAGGGAAAGCCGTTACGGGCCGGCGCGATCGTGCGCGCATCTTATTACCATCAGTCGCTGCTAGGCGTGCGATCGTGACGTCGGTGACGTTGACGGATAACGTAAGCAGCAAAAAGGAAAAGTAAAGAACATGAATACGTTGGAAACGCCGACCGGCGCGTCCATTGAAGTTCGCGAACGTCGCGAAAACTACGCGAAGTTCGTTATCGAGCCGCTGGAGCGCGGGTTCGGAATAACGCTCGGCAATGCGTTGCGCCGCATATTGCTTAGCTCCATTCCCGGCGCGGCCGTCACGTACATGAAAATTGACGGAGTGCTCCACGAGTTTTCGACTATACCGGGCATGGTTGAGGATACCATCGCGCTGATGCTCAACTTGAAGGGGTTGCCCGTCAAGCTCAACAGTGACGAGCCGCGTGTGCTCAATCTATCGGTACACGGTTCCAAAAACGTTACTGCCGGCGATATCTCGCAGGACGCGGATGTCGAGATTCTAGAGCCGAATTACCACCTGGCAACGCTTTCATCCAAAGATGCGAAGCTTTCGATGGAGATCGGCATCGAAAAAGGCCGCGGCTACGTGATGGCCGACAAGCAGCGCAATATCGAACACATGATCGGGCTCATTCCGCTCGATTCGATATTTTCGCCGATCCGCAAAGTGAATTTCACGATCGACGATACGCGCGTCGGTCAGAGCGTCGACTTCGACCGGCTGGTGCTGGAGATCGAAACGAACGGATCGATAACGCCCGATGAAGCGCTTGCGACGGCGGCCGCGATCATGCAGGAGCAATTAGATCTTTTCGTTGGTTTTAACAATCGCGAGGAACCGCTGCCCGAAGCGCCGCCGAACGAATGGGACATTCCCGTCGAATCGCTGAACCTATCGGTGCGTTCTTTCAATTGTCTCAAGCGCGCGGGGATCTCCAAGGTCTCCGAACTCCTGGACCTCACGGAAGACGAGATCATGAAGATGCGCAATTTCGGGAAGAAGTCGCTCGACGAAATCAAGCTAGTGCTCGAAGAGAGGGGACTCTCGCTGCGCCTCATCTAGAGCGCACTGGGAAGAGACAAATACATGCCGCACCAAATCGCCTATAAACGACTCTCGCGCACGGACGGTCACCGCAAGGCGCTGCTGCGCAATATGGCTACCTCATTCTTTAAGTACGAGCGAATGGAAACGACTTCGACCAAGGCAAAAGAGATCAGCCGCGTCGTGGAGCGGCTGATCACGACGGCAATGGCCGGGGATCTTCACGCGCGCCGACAGGTCGCCGAGTTCCTTACCGAGCCCGCGGTCGTAAAAAAGCTTGTGGAGCAGATTGCGCCGGCGCTCAAAGGGCGAACCGGCGGATACACGCGCATCACGAAGACGCGCGTGCGCAACGGGGACGCTGCCGAACTTTCGCTCATCGAACTTCTCAAATAGCAGCGGGGCCAATTAGTATCGGAGGTGCGGGGCGATCCGGACCCCTTCGGATTATGTTCGCCTCGATCTGTCTCGGCTAGATACCACGAGTATGGAATATTCGCCACTGCTGCGCCGGCTGATCGCCGGAGAGAATCTCAGCGAAACGCAAAGCGCTGAATTGATCGGCGCGATCGTGGACGGAGGTTTTACTCCGACGCAAGCCGGTGGTTTGCTCGTCGCGCTCGCTGCCAAAGGTGAATCCGAACGCGAAATCGTGGGCGCCGCCCGAGCAATGCGGGAACGAAGTCTTCACGTGGAACATGGCCTCGATCGTGTCGTTGACGTTGTCGGCACCGGCGGCGATAATGCGAATACGATAAACATTTCGACGATGGCGGCGCTGGTTGTAGCGGCAGCCGGAGTTCCCGCCGCAAAACACGGCAATCGAGCCGCATCGAGTGCCTGCGGCAGCGCCGACGTGCTCGAAGCTACGGGCCTTCCGCTCGATGTCTCTCCGAGCGTCGCCTCCCGGATGCTGCAGCGCAGCAATTTTACATTCATGTTCGCCCCTCGCTACCACCCGGCAATGAAGAACGCAGCTTCGATCCGTCGCGAACTCGGCGTAAAGACGATCTTCAACGTGTTGGGACCGTTAACGAACCCCGCGCGTGCATCGATCTTGATCGTAGGAGTCGCGCGTGAATCGCTGCTCGAAACGATGGGCGACGTATTGCGAAGCCTGGGAATGCGCCGCGGGGCCATCGTCCATGCCGCGAACGGAATCGACGAAGTAGCCGGTGACGTTCCAACCGCGGTTTACTCAATTAACGAGTCTTCGACACGGCACTGGACGATCGACCCGCAAGATTGCGGTGTGGACGCGCCGCTACCGTCCATTGTAGGCGGTTCCGTCGAGGCGTGCCGCGAAGCGTTTCTCGCTATATTGGGGGGCGAGCGGTCTGCGCGAGCGGATGTGGTCGCCCTCAACGCCGCTCTCGCGCTGCACACGGCGGGAGAAGCGGCGACGTTGCGGGCCGGTTTTGACGCAGCACGCGCCATCCTGCGCTCGGGCGAGGCGTTGCGCACCTACGAACGCTCCAAGGAGGTCGCAATCGCGTGACCGGCGATATTCTAAAAAAAATTTACGCCGCCAAAGCTCTGCAGTTAGAGAACGAAATGCGCTGCGAGCCGTACGGCAGTGTGCGCGACCGGGCTCTCGCGAGCGTTCCCGGACGCCGGCCGTTCCTTGCAGCGCTGGAAGCGGGAGGCGGCAATGCGATCGTTGCGGAGATCAAGCGCGCGTCGCCGTCTGCCGGACTGATCGCGCGCGATTTCGATCCAATTGCTCTTGCGCAGACGTACGAGCGCGCCGGTGTAGAAGCGATCTCCATTCTCACGGAAGCGGATCACTTTCTGGGCGATATCGCAACCGTACCGCGGGTCCGCGCCGCCGTAGGAAAGCCGTTGCTGCGTAAGGATTTCCTCACAACGCCCTATCAAGTCGCACAGTCGGCGGCGTACGGAGCGGACTGCATCCTGCTCATTGTCAATGGGCTCACCGAGGGCCAGCTGCACGATTGCGTTGCCGAAGCGCAGCGCTATTCACTCGACGTGCTCGCTGAAGTGCACGACAGCGATGATGTCGATCGAGCGCTTCTTTGCGGCGTCAAATTCGTCGGTGTGAACAATCGCAATCTGCGAACCATGGAAACCGATTTGGCGGTCAGCGAACATCTTTTGCCGGCGCTTCCGGAGGGAGTATTCGCAATTAGCGAGAGCGGGATGCGCTCTTTCGAGGACGTCGAACGTCTTCGAAAAGCCGGTGCGCGAGGTTTTCTCATCGGCGAGGCGCTGATGCGCTCGGCGAACCCCGCGGATTTGATCGCATCGTTCAAACGTGTCCACGCTAATTAAATTTTGCGGCGCGACCGGCTGGCCCGACGTCGATCTTGCCTTACGTTGCGGAGCCGACGCCTTCGGTATGATCTTCGCGCCATCGCCGCGCCGCATAGGCTGGAACGACGCCGAAGAGATCGCAAAGCGCGTTGATGACCGAATCGCCGCCGTCGCGGTTTTCGTCAATCCGCGCCGCGAAGATGTCGGACGCGTGCGCGATATGTTCCCGAGCACGGTGGTGCAGCTTAGCGGAGAGGAAACGCCTGAATTCGCTGCTTCACTCGGTGGCAGGATCGTGAAAACTTTTCATGTTGGCAGCGAATCGCCGGCCGAACTGGATGCGATGTGCGCTCGATATCCCTGCGCGCTTCCGCTTTTCGACACGAAGAGCATGGGGATGTATGGCGGGACCGGCTTGACGTTCGAATGGGCGCGTATCGCGGATCTCGCGCGTCGGCGCAACGTGGTAATTGCAGGCGGACTCTGCGCGTCAAACGTCGGCGTTCTCGTGCGCATCGTACGCCCATACGGCGTCGACGTTCGTAGCGGGATCGAAACCGATGGCCGCAAAGATGTTCAAAAGATGCGCGCGTTCGTGCGCGCGGTCCGGGATAACGATGCGCCCCGATAAACGCGGATATTTCGGGACATTCGGCGGGCGGTACGTGCCCGAAGTGCTCGTTCGTGCGCTCGAAGAATTGGATGGGGCCGTCGATGCGGCTTTCAACGATCCGGCATTTTGGCGCGAGTACGGTGAGGTGCTTCGCGACTTCGTCGGACGGCCGTCGCCGCTCTATCGCAGCGAGCGTTATGGCGGCGGAACGACCGTGCTTTTGAAGCGCGAAGACACGAACCATACCGGAGCGCATAAGATTAACAATACCGTCGGACAGGCGTTGCTTGCGCGCCGCATGAAAAAAAAGCGTCTCATCGCCGAAACGGGAGCGGGTCAGCACGGAGTTGCGACCGCCACGGTCGGCGCCAAATTCGGAATTCCCGTCGATGTATATATGGGCGCGGTTGACGTGCGGCGGCAGGCACTCAACGTCTATATCATGGAACTGCTGGGAGCAACCGTTCATTGCGTGACCGGCGGTACGCAGACGCTCAAGGATGCAACGAATGAGGCCTTTCGAGTGTGGGCCGCTCAGATCGAAGAAACATTTTACGTCATAGGAAGCGTGGTGGGAGCGCATCCGTATCCATACCTGGTACGCGAGTTCCAAAAAGTAATCGGCACGGAAGCGCGCGAGCAATGCCTCGATCGATACGGGCGGCTTCCGAGCGATGTGGTCGCTTGCGTAGGAGGCGGCAGTAACGCGATCGGGATCTTCGCCGGTTTTGTAGACGATCCGCAGGTCAGGTTGTGGGGAGTCGAAGCCGCAGGCGAAGGACTTGCAAGCGGAAAGACGGCAGCCGCGCTCGGCGCAGGCAGTGTCGGCGTGCTGCACGGATCGCGTTCGTACGTCTTGCAGACCGGTGAGGGTCAGATACAAAATACGCATTCCGTCAGCGCCGGTCTTGACTATCCGGGCGTCGGCCCCGAACATGCATATCTTAAAGAGAGCGGCCGGGCAACCTACGTTGCCGTTACCGATGAAGAAGCGTTACGCGCGTTCGCCGAGTTTTCGAAATTGGAAGGCATCATACCGGCGCTCGAATCCGCGCATGCCATCGCCTTTGCCGAGAAGCTGGCAGCAGAGCGTGGAGCGGGCGACTTGATTCTCGTAAATCTATCGGGCCGCGGCGATAAAGACATCGCTCAAATTCGAAATCCGGTTGAGCGAACTTAGCGCGGCTTTCGCGAGGGCGCGGTACGAAGGGCGGCTTACGTTCATTCCGTACGTGATGGCGGGCGATCCGGACGTCGATACAACGAACGCCGTTCTTTCGACTTTGACGGATGCCGGCGCAGACGCAATCGAACTCGGCATTCCCTACGGCGACCCGCTCGCCGACGGGCCGACGATCGCCGCCGCCGCTGCGCGCGCATTGCGTAACGGTATCCGGATCCGCGACGTCCTGGCACTCGTAAAGCGGTTTCGCAATAACGGCGGAGCGCCGGTAATCCTCTTCACCTACTTTAATCTCGTCTACAAATACGGCATCGAACGGTTCGCACACGAGGCCGCGGATGCGGGCGCGTGTGCCGCTATCGTGCCGGACATCGCATTGGAAGAAGCGCAAGATCTTGCGGTGCATCTTGCGGCATCGGGGCTCGATATGCCGCTGCTTGTAGCGCCGTCAACGCCGCAGGAACGGGCGTTGCAGATCGCTCGTAAATCCACGGGATTTATCTACGTCGTTTCTCGCCTGGGAGTAACGGGAGCGGGAACGGCTCCGGACGAAATCGCGCTGCGGCAACAGATCGCCATGCTGCGCAGCGTAACGCATTCCCCATTGGCGCTCGGGTTCGGCGTCAGCAATGCCGGTCACGTTGGATTCGCCGGACCGCTTGCAGACGGTATCATCGTCGGCAGCGCGCTTATCGATGCATATCACGGTTCGCGTGGCGCGGTCGCCGCCGAGCGCGTTCGCGCTTTTATTGCCCCATTAATCGCAGCGGGACACCGCTAGCCCGTCTACGGCGTTGCTCCCTCATCGCGCCTCGTCTTCGAACAAAATGCAACGCCGCATCCGCAAACGTCCAAAACCCTACGGGCAAGGAGCTCGTAGGGTTCTAGCCGTTTACGTCTGCGGGTCGCCTTTTGCCCGAATACGTCGTTGCTCTTCGGTCACAACGCTACGGCGTTGCTCCCTCATCGCGCCTCGTCTTCGAACAAAATGCAACGCCGCATCCGCAAACGTCCAAAACCCTACGGGCTCCCGCGCAGTAAGAATGCGCTGCTAACAACTGCGGAGATCACCGCAAAGATGACTGCTGCCCGGGGACGCGACGCTACGAGAAGGGTCGACAATCCCACCAAGGCAGCGGCCGCGAGAAGCACGATGCGCAATTGGCCGTGCTGCGCATAACCGGCTGCTAGGGTGGCGGCAAGCGCCGAAGCCGCCATGAACCGGCGCGCGAAGAGAACGGCGGCCGTACACAGCGCGGCAGCAAGCAGCATTCGTAACGGCTCGAGCGGCATTCCGGCAAAGCCGACGCCGGCGAAGAACGCGGCGATCGCGATCTCGTAGCGGCGGTTCACCGTAGCGCTTTCGTAGCGCGCTACGCCGCTGTAGGGTTTCCGATTCCGAAACGCTTTTCGGCATCGTCGGAGATAAATTTTCCTATTGCAAGCGAGGACGTCGCGGCCGGAGAAGGCGCGTTGCGAACGTGCATCGTCTGCTCGTCACCTTCGAAGATGAAGTCGTCTACTTGCGTGCCGTCCGACATCATCGCTTGCGCCCGCACGCCTGATGGTCCCGGAAGGGTGTCTTCGACGGTAAGTTCCGGAATGTAGCGTTGCAGCGCTTTAACATAAGCGCTACGCAGCACGTCGCGGTACATCTCCCCCATTCCCGTGGAGAAATATTTCGTCGCAAGCTTGATGAATCCCGAGTACGTGAGCGTTTCCAGGAGATCGGCCGGATTGATCGTCGTAAAGGTATAGCCTTCGCGAGCAAAAGCGAGCACGGCGTTGGGTCCGAGCCAAATATCGCCATTCATGCGCGGCGTGAAATGAACTCCCAAAAACGGGAAGCTCGGATCGGGGACGGGATAGATGTTTCCCTTGACGAGGTACCGTTTCTCGGGCTTGAGAATCAAATAGTCGCCGCGAAAGGGCACGATTTTGGGATCGCTCTTGCCGCCCGTCATCTTTGCCAGCCGGTCCGATTGCAATCCGCCGCACGTAATGATGTTGCGCGCTTCGTATTCTCCGCCTTGTGCGCGCAGGATCGCTGCGCCGTTGCGACGCTCGATTCCGCGGACTTCTCGTTTGGTAAAGATGTCGCCGCCCATCGCGGTAATGTCGTCACCGAATTTGCGAGCGACGATGCCGTAATCGACGATCCCCGTCACCGGCGATAAAATCGCTCTAATCCCGCGGGCGTGGGGCTCGCGTTCCTGGATTCCTTGGGCGTCGACGATTTCAAGCCCCTCGATGCCGTTTTGAATGCCGCGCTGGTAAAGATCATCCAGAAGCGGCAGTTCGCGCTCTTCCGTGGCTACGATGAGCTTTCCAACGCGTTTGTATGGGATTCCCTTCTCTTGGCAATAGTCCCAGAGCAGACGCCGTCCTTCGGTACACAATTTTGCCTTGAGGGACCCCGGCTTATAGTAAATTCCCGAGTGGATGACGCCGCTGTTATGGCCGGTCTGGTGCGCCGCGAGAATGTCTTCTTTTTCCAGAACGACGATTTTTAGACGAGGATGCCGCTTGAGGAGCTCCCGTCCGGTCGCAAGGCCGACGATGCCTCCGCCCACTATCGCAATATCGTACACCATACTCGCGGCAATTCTCGCACTTGCTGCAAGAGCCCGCTAGCGCAATAGTGGCAGGGTTGATTGTGCGAACCCCCGTAGGTGAATCTCCCCGCCGCTACTCGAGGTTTTACTCTACGTGACCAGTACGATCGAAGAAATTAGACCGTTCCGCAACGAAACAGTCAAGAACTTCAAAGATCCCGCGGATCAGGCCTCAATGCAGGCCGCGCTCGCTTCGGTGAAGCGAGACTTCGGCAAACGCTATCCGCTCGTGATCGACGGAGAGAAGATCTCGACGGAAAAGTCGATTCCGTCGATAAATCCGAGCAATCCCGCCGAAATACTCGGTCACGTCAGCGCAGCAACGAAGGATTTGGCCAACGGAGCAATCGAGGTTGCTGCGCGCGCGTTCGAATCATGGAAACGTACGACGCCGCAGGAACGCGCCGCGTTCATTTTCAAAGCCGCGGAACTCTTGCGCGAGCGCCGTTTCCACTACGACGCGTTGCTGGTCTACGAAGTGGGGAAAAGTTGGCCCGAGGCCGATGGTGACATCGCCGAAGCTATCGACTTCCTCGAGTTTTATGCGCGCGAAGCGCTGCGTTATGCGCAGCCGCATCCGGTCGTCCCGTTCGAAGGCGAGAAGAACGAGATGGTCTATATTCCGCTGGGCGTCGGAGCCGTTATTCCGCCGTGGAATTTCGCCGGTGCAATCATGATCGGCATGACTTCGGCGGCGATCGTTACGGGCAACACGGTAGTGCTCAAACCGTCGAGTGATTCTGCCGTCGTGGCAGCGTGGTTCGTCGATCTCCTACACGAAGTCGGGCTGCCCAAGGGCGTCGTCAACTTCATTCCTGGTTCGGGCAGCGAGATTGGGGATCTTATCGTGGGACATCCCAGCATTCGTTTCATTTCATTTACTGGCTCTAAGGAAGTTGGTCTGCACATTAACGAGCTTGCGGCAAAGCCGCAGGCGGGACAGAAGTGGATCAAGCGCGTCGTTGCGGAGATGGGCGGTAAAGACTCGATCGTCGTCGCGGCCGATGCCGATTTGGATGCAGCCGTTGAGGGTGTTGCGGTATCTGCCTTCGGTTTCCAAGGACAGAAGTGTTCGGCATGCTCGCGTGCCATCGTCGAAGAGCCGGTCTACGACCGATTCCTTGAAAAGCTCAAAGAACGCGTTTCTAAGATGACGGTCGGCGATCCGGCTGACATCAACAATTACATGGGACCCGTAGTTAACGAAAAAGCGCTTACAT